>JAENWY010000127.1 GCA_016649775.1 Spirochaetaceae bacterium | reverse complement strand
TTTTATTTTCCATAATATCCTCCTATAATCAATATAGGTATATTATTACATGTAGACTGTAGAAAGTCAACTTCCACTTTCTACAGTCATTCCTTCCACCTTTAACAGTCATTCCTTCCACCTTTAACAGTCATTCCTTCCACCTTTAACAGTCATTCCTTCCACCTTTAACAGTCATTCCTTCCACCCTTACGCCCTTCAAACCATTACTGTCACTGTGTTTGCAGAATCCTACTATACCTTTACTATACTCTTTACTATACTCTTTACTATACAACAACTGTGGTTGTTCCCAATTTTTATTCTAAAATTTAATAAAATTAGGTGTGAGTACTTGATTTATTAGTCGAACAAGAAGCTAAAAAGTATTTAATTTTTAGTAAGAAATAGAGCTGATTAAAATTCAGTTAAATTTAACTCTAAAGACCAACTGGAGGAATGGAAGGGTAGCCCGTAGGGAGGTTCCATTTTAGAAGACGGTAGTAATTTTTATAGTTTTAATTTGTAGTTGTAAGTATCCTTCTAAACATTATTTCGTTTTACTTATAATGTTTAGAGATCATCTCAGGCAATATTGCACAAATAAAAGTATAGGTTTATAATGATTATAATATATATCAGCAAGATTAGTATTTGGATAGCCTACGACTTCCAAAAACATCTTGCTTGGAGGGAAAACCCCTCCAAGACCACCCCAAACAAAACAAGTTTTTTTCTAAAAGGAGTTGAGAAAAATAGATCAAAAACGAACCAGAAATAAGCAAATAATTTTACGAGCAACTGAAAAAGAATATGAATTAATACAGAAAAAAGTTGAAAAATCAAAGCTAGGTCAAAACGATTTTTTACTTAAAGCTGCATTACAAAAAAATATAATTGTGATTGAAGGTTTGCAAAAATTACTTTTAGAATTAATCCGAGAAGGCAAAAATTTAAACCAAATTGCAAAAGCATTAAATCAAAATGAAACATTTGATCCAAATGAAATTACTGAATTAAAAGAAAAACTAATAGCTCTTTGGGGAGCAGCTGAAGAAATTTTGAAGGAGGTAAAAAAATAATTGGCTATAGTAAAAAGTCTACCGGCCACTAAAACATTAAGCAATCAATTAAAATATTTGCAAAAGGAAGGAAAAACCCTCGAAAATTTAAAAGAAGGAATTAACTGTGATATTGAAAATGTAGAAAGAGAATTTAATACTATAAAGCTTTTGCATGGAAAGACAGAAGGAAAACAATATTATCATTTTACTCAGGCATTTAGTCCAGAAGATAATATAACTCCTGAAAAAGCAAATGAACTAGGAAGGGAATGGATACAAAATAATATCAAAGATCATCAAGTTTATATTGTCACACATATAGATAAAAACCATATTCATAACCATTTCGTAATAAATAGTGTGAATATGGAGAATGGAAAGAAACTACAAATTAGTCCGAAAAAACTTTTTGAAATGAAAAATGATAGTAATAGAATTTGTGAAAGAGAAGGATTTATAAAAATAGATGTAAATAAAAAAGCTGATATCAAAAAGACTATGGCAGAGCTAGGCATGGAGCAAAGAGGAATAACCACATGGAAAGATGAGTTAAGGCAGTGTATAGACTTTGCAAGGGAAAGAAGTAAGAACCTAGAGGAATTGAAAGAGAACCTAAAAAACAACTTTCAGATTACAACAAGGGAAACAAAAAACAGTATTAGCTTTAAGCACCCAGAGCAAAATAAGTCAGTCCGAGGTAAAAAGCTAGGTAACAAATATACAAAGGAGGAAATAGATAATGAGTTTATTAGACAAGATACAGAAATTAGAGGAGAACGAGCAAATAAAGCCCAAGGAGATAATTCAAGGGGAACAGGACCAGCAGTTAACCAAACTACAAGAGCAGAGCATGAAGGCGAGAATGGAGTACGAAAACACACTTCTAAAAGAGAGCTTGGAGACATCGAGGCTACAATACGAGGAATTGAACAAGGAGTCAAAGAAAATCCTAAACGAAAAACTAGAAGAGATAATGAAAAATTACGACCTAACCCAAAAACAAGTCCAGGAGTTGAAAACAAGCAACGAGATGTTGAACCAGGGAATAGATCAACAACTAAACGAATTAAGTCAAAAGTGCGAAAAAACATTGAAGAAATTGAACGATGATAATTATAATATGCTTAATAAGATTTATAAGCATATATTAGATATTTTTAGAGATAATACAAAGCTTATAAGCAACGCAACTACCGAAACGATACAGAAGTGTCAAGAGATTCAAGATAGTGCTAAGAATCGATCTAAAAGCTATTTTGAGCGAAAGAAGATAATTGATTGGCTTGTATACATAAATCTTGGATTAACACCTATATTTTTAATCCTCTTATACTTAAAAAAATAATTTAAAACAGAAGTAGGGTGGCAAATGTTAGTTATAATCGCCAGTGTTGCCTGCCACGGCAGCCGAAGTTTTATATATACAATAATTTATTAGCTGCCTTTTCACTTCGTGGGGAAGATAAAAGGAATAGTATTACTAAAAAATAAGAATATAAAGTAATTTGAATTTAATTATTCGAGTTACTTTTTTATTTTTATCAGGGTATTTAATATATAATCTAGTTATGAGCTTGAAAGCTTCAAAAACACATTGCAAAAGACTTTATAGTGATATATAATAAATATATGTTAACAATACTGTGTAAACATTTGTTAACGTAGTTATACCAACGTTTCACGTGAAACATTGTGTTAACACAATTAAACGGGAGGTATTTTTATAATGGCAGATGAGAAAAGTACAGTATTAGGAATTAGGCTTGATACGGAAGGACGTAAAAGATTTGATGAGTTTGTAGGTGAAGAAGGTAAAAATAATAAAGACTTTCTTAATACATTATTAAATTTATATGAGTTAAACAAAGGAAAAGTAAAAAATATTAATTTGGTAGGAGATATTGATGTATTAGAGGGATATACAAACAAAATACAACAAGCATTTATAGACATCATTGATAAGTTGGAGAGTCAAAAGGATGATATTTCAGAGAATAGCCAAAAGAATTTGCAAATATATAAAGATAAAGTTAGCGATTTACAAAATGAAATTGATTCAGTAACCCTATTAAATTCAATGAATGAGGAAAAGTTAATAATTTTAAGCAAAGATAATACATCATTAAAGGAGCAACATAATCAATTACAAGAAAGTGCCCAGGATAAACTAACTATTATTAAGGAATACCAAGGCAAAAATGATACATTAACAGGTATACTTGAAGAATATAAACAATATAAAATTGAAGTGGAACAGTATAAAAAGTCACTTGCAGAGATTGAATCTAAAAATATTGAATTAAAAGATAGCATTAAAGACAAGGATTTTACTGTTAACAATTTAAGCAAAGACATTGTTAACTTAAAAGAAGATCATGAGAAGTCTATTAATGGATTGACTAAGAGCCAAGAGCAATTAAAGGATAAACATATGGAAGATATTCAGCAGTTAAAGGACAAGGCAAGTATAACAATGGATAAGGCATTATTAAAATTACAAAAGGAACAACAGGAGCAACTAAACCAAAATCAATTGAAACATAATGCTGAGATACAAGAATATCAAAGTAAATATAAATCACTATTAGAAGAGTTAGAGAAGAAGAAACCAACTCCAAGAGTCAAAAAAGATAATGCAGCAGCACAAAAAAAATAATTATTAAAGGTTATAAAAAGATGATATAATATAAAAATGAGGTGATAAAAAATGGCGAGTAATGATGATATAATGGAGATATTGGTTAAGTTAACAGAAGGTCAAACAGAAATAAAAGGTTCATTATGTAGCATGAATAATAGACTTAATAAAATTGAATTAGTACAAGAAGAAATAAAAACCAAAATTATTACCTTGGGTGAACTGCATCAAGCACACGGAGAACAACAAGAACGATTATTTAAAGTTAGCGATAATGTGATATTGGAAAAAATGGATATATCAGAAACTGCAATAAAAAATGTTTCGAGTGATATAAAACAGGTTAAAGAAATTGTTGAGGTACTTGAAGAGGTTACTGGGAAACATGAAATTAAAATAAAAGTATTAGAACGTAGACCAGTATAATAATACATTCATTGTAGATTATCAAAAAAGCCACAGTATTTTTACGGTGGCTTTTTTGGTTCCATATAACAGCTTATTATGTTGAGTGATTCAAATTATAAACAACGTCGTGAAGTTTATTATTTCACGACATTTTACTTTTATAATCTTCAATTTCAAATACTCGAATTATATCTTTAATCCATAATATAGATGTGAACATATTTCTCCATCAAAATCGGCAACTCCAGGTAGACAACCCCATTCTTTAAATGCAAATTTTTCGAGTAACTTTATACTTGGAAGATTACAGTCTAACAATATTGCAAGTAAATTTTTGAAGTTCAATTCTTTACCCTTTTTAATTGTAAATTCCATTAATTTTGTTCCTATTCCCTGTCTTTGATAGCCATTATGAATATAATAACTAATTTCAGCAGTATAACTCAAAGCTCTTCTATCTGGACGATAGCCAGTAAAATATAAATATCCTACAACTTTATTATCAACTATGTATACATAAATCGGATACTCTAATGATTGATGTTCCTCAAACCATGAAATTCTTTCCTCTACTGAGAATACATCCATATCTGCAGTACAACGATGTGTTACAATTGCTTGATTATATATTTCCACCAACGCTTCTAAGTCTTTATATTCAGCCAATCTTATACTCATATCTATTCTCCCTACTATGTTTTTTATGAATCTTAATTCTTTTGTGCATTTTACGATACCCCTTCTCTAATGTATATTTTAAATTTACATTAGAAACCATACCACATATACAATATATGGGGTTCATAGGTTTACGGCTATGTGTCTGCAGCCTAAATACAGTAACCTGCATTGAACTTTTATCTTAGTTTAAGATGCTAATCCTACAATTGTAATATTAAAGTCAGTACACTCCAAATTTACCCCATCTTAAACTATTCTATTTTGTGTTTTTGCAATTACTCTTATAGAATCCATAAGCGCCTCAAATTTCTCTGGTTTTAATGATTGAGGTCCATCACTAAAAGCATTAGTAGGGTCATAATGTACCTCAATTTCAAGACCATCGGCACCTACTGCTATAGCGGCTTTTGCAAGTGATTCTACTAACCACCATTTACCAGCTGCGTGACTTGGATCTACAATAACTGGTAAATGACTTAGTTTCTTAAGCACAGGAATTGAACTTAAATCTAAAGTATTTCTAGTGAAAGTTTCAAATGTTCTAATTCCTCTCTCACATAAAACTACGTTCTCATTACCCTCAGACATTATGTACTCCGCAGACATAAGAAGTTCTTCAATTGTTGCACTCATACCTCTTTTTAAAAGTATTGTCTTATTACATCTTCCAACTTCCTTTAAAAGATCGAAGTTCTGCATATTTCTAGCTCCAATTTGCAAAACATCTGCATATTGTGATATTTTATCAACGAGCTCTACACTCATAACTTCAGTTACAATTGGAAGACCTGTTATTTTTTTTGCTTCTAATAATATTCTTAACCCTTCTTCCTCCATTCCTTGGAAGCTATATGGGGATGTTCTTGGTTTATAACCTCCTCCTCTTAGGAAATTAGCACCTGCTCTTTTAACATCTTTTGCAATATGTATTAATTGCTCTTCACTTTCCACAGCACAAGGGCCAGCTATTATTGATAGTTCTTTTCCACCGATAGTTAGATTATCTACCTTTATTATTGAATCATCTGGATGGAAAAGTCTATTACCTCTTTTATAAGGAGCCTGAACTCTCATAACCTTATCAACACATTCCTCTGCTTCAATTTGGCTTTCGTTTATTGTACTAGTGTCCCCAACGAGTCCTAGAACGCAGTGGGTTTCTCCATTTGAAACATGAACAATGCAACCTAATGCCTCTAATTTTTTCTTAATAGCTAAAATTTGATCTTTTTTTGCATTTGGTTTCATTACAATTACCATGTAAAATTCCTCCTAAAATATTATTTCAATCTTACTTCTAATAATGCGGTTGCCTAATAATTTGTTATAAAGAATTATAAAAAAAGGAAGACCCCTTATAATGGGTCTTCCTTTTAAAAAGAGAAAAACCCTTATAATGAGTCTTCCTTGCGTACAGACTTAGTTTACTTTCTATAAATCAGCATAAGCCGGTATTATAGTTTTATTCCTAAACTCATTATTTAAAGAAACCTTATATATTTTTTTGCACAAAAAGTAACCAACGCTAAAATAACGATAGCCCCAGCTAAAATAAAAATATACTTTTTTATTGATTCCTTTAATAATGATATTTTTCATAATAATACCTCACAAAAGTTTAGATTAGTATCTGTAAATTCTTTAATTTTTAAATATTATAACATGCTAGGGGCATTTGTCAATGGATTAATTTTCAAAAATAGCAAACAGAATTTGTACACTACGTTACCGACCCTGTTGTAAAATTCGGAATCGCATGAAATTCATATTCATTTATGTAACTGTAGGAGTAGAGCCACATATAGGACATCTGGCAGGACTCGAAAGTTGTGGCTACCCTTATTTATATCCTTTGGGAACATTAGAAAGTTTTAAATTTAAGGACATTTTTTATAGAAAAGATCTTAATGAGATATCTAATAGGGTGTTTTTGCCTATCCCCCCGAAAAGGTAAGTTAGTATTTTAATATGAGGCTGTAACGGCATCCTTGGGTACTTAAAAGTAATATGTTACATAATATAATCAAATACTAATATTAAGTAACATTCAAATTGATAT
>JAENWY010000112.1 GCA_016649775.1 Spirochaetaceae bacterium | reverse complement strand
TATTTGCTTCTTAGTTAATATTAATGTTTAGTTCAATTTCATTTCAAAATAATAACATAATTAGGGGGAATTAGCTATTTAATCCTAGATGTCATAGACAGAGCCAAAAACTTTCAAATTAATCAAAACTAATTTAATTATAACTTGATATAATGAAACGTGTTACGAGACAAAAGGAAAGGCCTTAACTACTATTATGTAAGACTTTGGAGCAAAACAATTATATTAAGTCGAAATTTGAGCAGAGGAATAATATGGAAATACAAAGTAGCATAGAATGAAATTATGAGTAAAGAATACGAAGTATTAATTTCCAGATATATAAAGTATATCAGAAATGATATTAGAAATATAATTTTACTTTTGAAAAATCCCAGTGATATTATACAATTCTATTGAATACAATATTCTGATACTAAGTAATACAATTGATTAGAAGAAATTCCTCTCCTCCTTCGAATAATAAATTATTATATTAATTTATTTTCTTTATTGGATTTTAAATAATCAATTCCAAATTTATCCATAGCATTCATTATATTTTCAAAAGATTTACCTAAAGGAGTTAGAGAATATTCTACCTTTGGGGGAATTTGATTAAATACTTTTCTATTAATAATTCCATCTATTACAAGTTCTTTAAGCTGCCTTGATAGAGTAGTTTGTGTGGAAGGTATTAACCTACTTAATTCATTGAATCTCTTTGTACCATCATGAAGGTGCCAATATATTAATAGTTTCCATTTTCCTTTGAATACTTTTTGCGTTATACAGAAAGTACAGAGTTTTGATTTGGTCTTTTTATCAATACCACATTCATTGCAATCAGTTGCATATTGTTCAATCATTATTTCTCCATTACTATCTTTTAAGATAGTATATATCATAAATAGTAGTATTTACATATATAGTTGTATTTATTATACTTTAAATCATAATAAATTCAAGGAGTTCTTAATGAATGAAGTAGCAAACTTAATTGCAAAAGCTAAAGTATATTTCTTGGCTACAGATGTAGATGGTCAACCTAATGTTAGACCAATGGGATCTTTTTTACATCTTAATGACAGAGTGTATTTTGTATTAGCTAAAAATATGAATCTATTTAAAGAATTGAACTATAATAATAAGATTTCTATTACCGCTTATGATGGAACAAATATATTACGATTAAAGGCAACTGCTATTCTTGATGATAGTAGTAAAACCATTGAAACAGTTGGTAATATGGCTCCTCCTCTAAAGAAATTAGATAAAATAGCCCCGTTTTACTTAAAAGATTGTATAGCAACAATTGGAGAATTTTTAAAGGCTACAAAAACTTATAACTTTTAAAGTATTCTATCTTTCCATAATTGGGATATTCTTAAGCTTCTGGAATTTCTGGAAGTCAGCAAGAAGATAAGGTTATTACTTTAATAAGTAAATTTATTAATTAATAAATTTAGTACATCTGAAGTATCACAACGTTATCATTAAAATTATGTTTAAATTGAGTAGATAGTAATGTAATAAAAAATCATGGATACAGTAATGAGTTTAATATTGATTCTTTAATACCACATCTTTTTAAGGACAAGATAATTTTATAGAAAGTACCAAAAATGCAGCTAGAATTTTAAAAACTTATTTACATAATGTACAATAAATTAGTATAATAATTAAACTAGAATCTATTTATTTACGCTCTCCTGTTTTAAAATAGATTTTGGTTTTATATTTTTAAAGAGAAAGAAGACTAAGTAAATAAATCTACTTAGTCTTTCTCATATTATTTAGTATCAATAATTATGCTCTTTCGGCAGAATATCCTAAATTTTCCAATTTTTCTAAAACTTCTAATAATTGCATACTGTCTACATCAACACTAACAGTTTTATCTTCTAAATTTATTTCATGTTTAATGTTTGCATCTTCCAATGCATTATCAATTTTTTTTACACAATGCTGACACATCATATCTTTAACTATTAATTTTACCATTTTACTATCCTTATTTCATTATTTTTTGTAGAGTTCTCATTAACTCATCAATTATCTCATCTTCTTTACCATTTTTAATATCATTAACTACACATGTCTTGATATGATTTGTAAGCAATTCCTTATTAAAAGCGTTTAGAGCACTCTGTATAGCAGAAACTTGAGTTAATATATCTGTACAATATATATCGTTTTCTACCATTTTTTTAATACCTCTAACTTGTCCTTCAATTCTATTTAGCCTATTGACCATAGATTTCATTTCATGAGCATCTCTTTTCTTTGTTTTACTAGAACACAAAGTTATATCTATTTTATCATCATTACATTTACACATATAATATCTCCTAATTTAAATTTTTAAATCTCAATCTAAGAGCATTAGTTACAACAAATACTGAACTTAGAGACATTGCAAAACTTCCCATCATAGGGTTTAATAAAAATCCTCCAAAGGCAAAAATTACGCCAGCTGCAATAGGAATACCTACAGTATTATAAAAGAATGCCCAAAATAAATTCTGTTTAATATTTCTAATTGTAAGAGAACTTAATCTATATGTTCTATATACATCAGATAATTGGGATCTCATTAGAACTACATCAGCGCCTTTAATTGCAATATCAGATCCATTTCCAATTGCAAAACCTATATCTGCTTGTGCAAGAGAGGGTGCATCATTAATTCCATCACCTACCATTATAACTGTTTTACCCAATTTTTGATATTTTTCGACAACTTTTGCTTTGTCTGTGGGTAATACATTTGATTCAATAATATTAATCCCTACCTGTTTGGCAATATTAGCTGCAACATATTGGTTATCTCCGGTTAACATAATAACTTCAAGACCTTTACTCTTTAATTTTGCTATAGCAACCTTACTATCCTTTTTAATAGTATCTGCAACAGAAATTATAGCAACTATTTTCTCACTTATACTGTAATACATACTAGTATTACCTTTTAGAGAAGATTCTTTTATTTTATCTGTATAAGGTGCAGTATCAATATTAAAAAGGCTCATAAGTTTTTCATTACCAATAGCAACCATTGAATCATTATCAAGGAATGCAACAATACCTTTACCAGATAAATTCTTTATTTTTTTTATAGCTAAATCTCCAATAATATTACTTTCTTCCATTCTTTCAACAATAGCCTTACTTAAAGGATGTGCTGATACTTTTTCAACAGAACCAGCAATCTTTAGTAATTCATTCATATCAAAAGAGTTATCAATTATTTCAATATTAGTAACCTTTGGTTTTCCTTCTGTAATTGTTCCCGTCTTATCAAATATAACAACATTAGCTTTATGGATTAATTCTAAAGCCTCTCCTGTTCTAATTAAAATGCCATTTTTAGCACCTAATCCTGTACCAACCATAATTGCAGTTGGAGTTGCAAGGCCTAAGGCACATGGACAAGCTATAACTAATACCGAGGTGAAAATATTCAGGACAAAACTTAAAGGTTGACCACTTAAAGCCCAAATAACAGAGGATATAAATGCAATTGCAATTACAATTGGTACGAATACTCCAGCCACTCTATCTGCTATTTTAGATATTGGTGCTTTTTTACCTTGTGCATCTTCTACAAATTTTATAATTTGAGATAGGGTAGTATCAGCTCCAACTTTTCTAACTTTCATGTAAAATAGACCATTGTTATTTATGCTTCCACCAATAACCTTATCACCAATAGTTTTTTCAATTGGAAGAGATTCACCAGTAATTAAACTTTCATCAATACTACTGTTTCCTTTTACAATTACTCCATCGGTTGGAATACTTAAACCTTCTTTAACAATTAGTATATCATCAAGGTGTACCTCTGTAATTAATACTTCAGTAAATTCTTGTTTATCAATATCAGTTACTAACAAAGCTGTTTGAGGTGTTAAATTTAATAACTCTTTAATAGCAGATTTAGTTTTTCTTTTATTATTTCTTTCTAAGTATTTACCTATAGATATAAAGGTTAGCACCATAGCTGCTGCATCAAAATAGAGTGTATTAGTAACACTTGGATAATCTTGAATCAAAAAACTCTGACTAACACTGTAGATAAATGAGGTTGCTACACTTATAGCTACTAAGCTATCCATATTAGGATTCAAATGAAATAACGATTTAAAACCATTTATCACATAAGATTTACCAATATAAATTATTGGTATAGCTATTAATAATTGTAATAGTGCCCAGTTGAATGGATGACTCATTTTACTAAATAAATCTAAAACAGGAAGATTAACAATTTCTGCCATAGAAACATACAGAAGAATGATAGATAAGATAATAGAGTACTTTAATTTTTGCTTTATCTTTTCTTCTTTTTTTTCATCATCATCTATTTCAATTTTCTTATTTTCAATTGTGCCAGTTTTGCCATCAATTCGTTTTATACCATATCCAGCTTTTGTAACTTTATCTTCAATACTATCTTTATTGACTTTAGTATCATCATAAGTAATTGTCATTTTATTAGTTGTAAGGTTAACGTTACTTTCGTCAACTCCTTCAAGTTTTCTAGTAACTTTCTCAATAGTTGCACTACAAGCTGCACAACTCATACCTTCAATAATGTATTCTTCTTTAATCATAGGATGCCTCTTATATACCCCCATAGGGTATACATAAACAATACTTATCTAATAGAAATATGTCAAGAATAAAATAACATTATTCTTGTATATTTTAAGAAGGCTGCTATACTAACTTAAATAGAGGAAGTTATTTATGATAGTTGAAAACAATTTTATCAAATATTGCACACACATCCGAGGTGTAAAGAATTCCACAGCTAAGCATTACTGTGATTCTATTAATACAATATCACGAGAGCTTTCTAATCTTGGTATTTATGATGTAGATCATCTTTATGAAATTGATTCTCTAGAAAGGTTATTAGAGATAAAAGATTTATTAGCAAATAATAAAGAATTTACTGAATTAAATAAAAAAGGGCATCAAATGTATAGTGCAGGTCTAAATAGATATTTAGAATTTGCAAAAGGTGAAGATATTACCAGTGAAAAAGTTCTCTCCTTAATAGATACTCCTGTAGATATAAAGCCACAGATGATAATCAATGAGAGAATTGGGGCAAAAAGAGATAGAATAATTGTTAATCAAGTAATGCATGCAGAAGGTTATCTCTGTGAAATTGATATTCATCATAAAACATTTGTTGCTAAATCTACAAATAGGCCTTATATGGAGGCTCATCATCTTATACCTTTATCTTTGCAATATAATGTAAATAAGAGTCTTGATGTATATGCAAATCTAGTAGTTTTATGCCCAACTTGTCATAGACTATTACACTTTGCTACCAATGATGAAAAAAAAGGTTCTTTAATTCAACTATTTGATGAGAGACAAGATAGATTAAATGACTCTGGAATAAAAATGCAAAGAAGTGAGTTTTTTGAATTATTAGAATTAAGAATGTAAAGATTTTAATATAGTGGAAGAAAAGATTCAACTTATTTTAAATTGAATCTTTTCTAATTTACTATTTAAATATTATTTTTTTACCATCAATATTTAATACAGAAGAATTGAAATCCCAAGTCACTTTTGGACGATTGGAATAATATTCTCTATTATTTCTAGATGCACCTACAAGACTTACATATGTTCGGCTAGTATTAGCTGCAATTGTATCCTCTAATATTGGAACAATTGTATCAGTTGAAATGTAATTTAAATTAGGAGTAGGTTTAATGCTTGTTGCTACTCTTTCATTACCTACATCTTCAATCATAC
Source organism: Spirochaetaceae bacterium (assembly GCA_016649775.1). GTDB lineage: Bacteria > Spirochaetota > Spirochaetia > Sphaerochaetales > Sphaerochaetaceae > Pleomorphochaeta. The sequence goes on along the minus strand of JAENWY010000112.1, from coordinate 1,605 downwards.
TAACGTCCCATGGTAATTCAATTGAAATGGAACCTCTGTTATCACAAATTTCTTTAGGTTTTATTTCTAAATCATTTTCATGATAGAGAGAGATTGCAAATCCTCCCTCACGTGTAATTACATCTCTTTTAGTATTTATCTTGTGAACTCTCACATGATAATCTTTATAAGGTACTAGATAGGTTAAAACCTCTACATCTTTATAAGGATACCATAGGGTAGATACATAATTCTCATTTTTCTCTATTACCTTTAAATCTCTTCTAGGTCTAAAATAATCACCATCATCACTAAAATATAGCATACTATCACAACCACATTTCTCAAAATCATAGTAAGAAGAAGAGGCTGAGAAACCATAGTGAACACTATAGCAAAACTTAGCATACTTTTCTGCATTATGCATCATATGAAAGGGAGGATATTGTCCAGCATTAAGCATAACTACATCATCATCACTTGTTCTTTGCATAATAATACCAGGCACTTTTAATAATTTAGTTTTTTCTAATTTAGGTAAATCCTGTTCTTTTGCACTCCAGAAGGGGTGATCTTCTCCTAAAGCTAATATTAGATATATCTTTAGTCCCCAATAAGGAGAGCCAGGAGCATTGTATTGCTCACCAATGATTAAAGAAGGATTAACATAACCAATAGTTAAAAATCCATCTCTATCAAAAATAGGTTGTTTAAACCACCATCTAAGATTCTTTAATACAATTGACTTCATTACGCCCCAAGGAAGTACTTCAATACCAGCAAAGGCACAAGCACTAAAGAAGCTTAAAGCTCCAAATCTATAGGTTAAAGACCTACCATAAGGTACATTTGCACCTTCATTGTTTAAATAATAAATGTATTGATAAGCAAATAGTTTTACTCTTTTTTTAAATCTATCACATCTCTCCACATCTTTATCAGCTCTAAATTTAGTGTATATTAATGAATAATATTGCATTGCCCAAGGATTATAATTATCAAAAGGAACATAATCATGATACCAGCCATCTGCTTCATACATATCTTCAATTTCACTAATATCAGATTCCATTAGAGATGGATTAAATTCATCTCTACCAATTTTCTCAAAAGCCATGTTAACTAAAATTCTAAAATAAAGCCAATTGTTGTGGGTAAAACCAGTATGGTTAACTTGAGAAAGCCAAGAAATTAAATTATCTTTTTGAACAGAAGTTAAAGGATCCCAATAATATTGTGGGGTCAATAATAGAGAAAGAGCTATTGCTGCCATCTCAACTATTCGTTGATCTCCATAACTTAAATCTCCCCAATAATATTTATTTTCTTTATTAGTTCCATTTATTAAACCTTCAAAATGCTTATCTTGATTACTCCATGAATAACCACCTGCTCTTAAAGGTACAATTCCCCATAGTAGACGACTCCAACCTTCAAGCAAGGTGCCTCTTGGACTATAATGCGCCATTGTATTTCCAACAAATAGACCAGTATTATCTCCGACTAAAGCATCTCCACAAGGATCTAGAATATCTTTTAAACTTTTAGCTACATCATCTCTAGTCTCTAATTTGTTATGAGTAATAGGTAAATCATATAAAATCATTTTTCTCTCTTTTATTAATA
>JAENWY010000004.1 GCA_016649775.1 Spirochaetaceae bacterium | reverse complement strand
TCTTGTTGAAATGAAGGGCCTTAGATCTATTCTAGCTTCTTCAGATATTGGCGTTGATACTGAAACTATTATAAGTGTGTATTCTGTTATAGGAAAGATTAAGAAGGGGTTTTGAGAGCACAACATCATATCACTTAAAATACTTTTATAGGATAAGTCTCTAAAGGCATGTTGCAACTACTAGCATTAAAGCACATAAACTTGGATTAAAAACAACAAAGTGGTTACACCCTTATATTAGTCCTATAAACAGTGAGCAAACCCTGGCTTTTGATATAAAAAATATACTTTTATAAGCTATTAATCTGTATATTTCATAAATAACAAAATTTGAATCAAATTTTCTGAATCTTTTTTTATAGATTTAAAATTCCCCCTATAATTAGAAAGAATCTATCTTAGTGAGGAACACTTGCAACTGTTGTGTAAAATTAAATACTTTTGTAATATTGAATACATAATAAAGCTCTTTTAATAGAAAACTATTATAATTTTTAATTAATGACTGTGAGATTAACATGCGAAAATATATATTCATTGGACTTGGAGGTTTTCTTGGATCTATGTCACGTAGTGCTATAAAACTCCAACACATATTTGGTAATAATCAAATTATCCCATTTGATACTGTTTTAATAAATATACTTGGTTCTTTCATTATTGCATTTTTTTTAACAATATCCTTGGCAATATTTACAATCGATACAGATATCAAAACTGGTATTTCTGTGGGTTTTTTAGGTTCTTTTACTACATTTTCAACTTTCACTAAAGAAGCGATGAATCTTTTGATGAGTGAACACTATATTGAATCTTTAATATATATTGTTTCCTCCATATTGCTTGGATTATTTTTTGCTTTTTTAGGATATTATTTAGCGATGAAACTTCAAGGAGTACATTATAGAAGAAATACAAAGGATGAGATTTAATGTTTGCTCTTATTTTTGTTGGTATTGGTGGAATTTTTGGTAGTATTTCGCGCTTTAAAATTGAACGATTAATTTCATCTAATACTAGCACACTTTTTCCTCTTGGAACCTTTTTTATAAACCTATTTGGCGCTTTTTTACTAGGTATAATTAATGCGAAATTTAACGGAACAACTATTTATTCCTTATTAGGAGATGGTTTTCTTGGAGCCTTTACTACCTATTCAACCTTTATGTACGGATCAGTTACTTTATTTCAAAAGAATGAATATAAATATGGAATACTCTATATTATTTCTTCAGTTTTACTTGGTTCATTTTTATATGTTGCAGGATTTTCAATTAGTCTTATAATATAGATAGAGATAAAGGAGAAAAGAGATGGAAGACAACACTAAATATCAGTTACTCAAAATATATATAAGTGAAGATACACGTTATAAAAGTCACAATCTTTATAATGCCTTGGTTTTTAAACTTAAAGAACTTGAAATTGTTGGTGTAACGGTAACTAGGGGAATTGCTGGTTATGGCCAAAACAAAGTAATCTATACAGCTCGCTTTGTCGAAATGAGTTCTTCATTACCTATAATTATTGAAGTTGTAGATACAAAAGACAATATTGATAGAGTTATACCAGAAATTAAAGAAATGGTAAAAGAAGGGCTTATTACCGTTGAAGATATAAATGTTATACATAGGACTAATAAATAGAAAATATATTGTTTCTTTTAAATCCTTAGCCCTGATTTCATCTTTTATATACTTTTTAACGATTATTAACTTTTATATAAGACTTTAAATTATAATTCTAATTATTTTCGGGAATTATTATAAATTAGCTTGATATAATACAATATTCTTATTATTCTTTACAAAAAAAATTAGTTATTTTAAACTATGAAAATTACTAAAAAAATTTAGATGAGGTATATATGAATTTTAAAAAATCAAAGATTTTACTTTTAAGTATTATTGCTATTTCGGCTTCACTTACACTAGTAAGTTGTAATAAGAAAAATGTTGATGTTATTGCAAAAGATCAAATCGCTACAGAAAAACCAGTAACAGTCGCAAAAACTGAGACTATTACGAAAAATTTAACAGAAACAAAAGTTACTTCTGAAAGTAAAATACAGACAGAAGAGGTAAAACCTACAGCAAAATTAAATCAATTGAATATAGAAGATTTTGGATTTGAATTAAAAGATGACTTTTTATATTACAAAAACACTTTAATCAGTGCTAATAAATTTGTAAATTATAGTATTGATGCAGAAACAGCTAAATTCAACAACTCAGATGGTACTTCATTAACAATTTCAAAAGACGGATCTATTGAAGCAAAATTCCCTGTAGGAATTACTCTAAATGTTGGTCCTAATTTAACAAACTTTGTTTTTTCTTATAAAGATGTTACTGTTAAATTACCAACAATTCAAAACTTTGCTGCAAATAATGATTGGTACTCTATTGCATTAACTGATAATGCTAATATTAGATTTAATGATACTAGTGTTATTATCACCACAGATAAAATTTCATTTATATTCAATGAAAAAAATGTAATAACAAAATATGAAAATATTATAATTTCAAATTCAAATATTGAAGCTTTGGATATTGAACTTCCTAAAATCAATATTTCTTATGTGGATGGAAGTAAACTTCAACATACTGTAGGATTTGGAACTACATTTATTCTACAAAATGGTTCTAGTATCTTTAATGATATTAATAAAACTACATTTACAACTAAAGGTATTACAAAAATTCTTGTAGGAGAATTAACACTTATATCCCAAGATACAGAAAATAATTCCATCACTTTCTCAACATCCTCAGATAGTTACACCCTTTATTTAGTAGATATAGAAGCTGTAAAGACTTTAAATACTGCAACAAATGAAGCAACTGGTACTTCTTTAATTGAACCAGTTAGCAAAGCCGTAGAGGTTGATTCTGCAACAGCTAATATTAAAGATCAAGAATTAGTTGCTCCCCTATCTTCAACTCCAGTTGATAATGTTATTGTTGAGAATAAAAAACAAACCATTGATGTTTCATTGTCTAACTCTACTGAAAACTTTGATAATTCTCTAATAATTGATAATAAAATTAGTAAACCTTTCATATTTGGAGTAATGGCAAATTACACATTTTTTTATGGTAAATTAGAAGAGCTCAGTGCTGATAATTTTACAAATTTTGGTTTAAGACTTGATTTTGTAATTGAAAAAGAATTCCTTCCTAATTGGGATATGGGGTTAGAGCTAGGAATTGGTACCGATAAATTTAATGTAGGCTATATAAATCAATTTGTTCCTATGTTCACAATAACTCATGATTTTGATTTATTAAATAATAATACATTAAGTCCTTATTTAAAAGTTGGTGTAGGTAGTTTAATTTTCATTAATGGAGATTCCCTCTCTCCATTCTTTAGAGCAAAAGTTGGCGGCGGTGTTAAATTTAATTTCACTGAATCTTTAACTATCAATGTTGGTGCAGATTATAACTTCTTATACAAAGCAAAGGTTGTATCGCATGCCTTTGATGCACAAGTTGGATTAACTTATAAATATTAATTAAAACAATGAGACATATATGGCTATTTTTCTTAATGAAAAATAGCCATTTTTTTAATTAATTCTATTTGATTTAAGATCTAAGCAAAGTTCTTCTACACTTTCTTTTGTTGTCGCCCAACTAGTACAAATTCTTATTATCATGTTTTCACTATCATATTGTTCCCATATAGCAAATTCATACTTCTTTTCTAATTCTTTTAGTATTGTTTTAGGAATTATTACAAATTGTTGATTAGTAAAAGAATCACATAACATTCTAAACCCTACTTCTTTACAAGTTTTAGCAATTTCTTGAGCAAAATCGTTAGCATTCTTACATATTGAAATATAAAGGTTATCCGTAAATAATTCTTTAAACTGTACTCCTAATATTTTGCCTTTAGCTAATAAACCTCCATTTGGTTTTATATTATAATGCACATCATGTGTATAACTTCTATTACTGATTACAAGTGCCTCTCCTAATAGAGCACCACATTTAGTTCCACCTATATAAAAAGCATCACAAAGTTCAGCTAATAAAGGTATTGTAATTTCATTCTTTTCACTGGCTAAAGCATACCCTAATCTAGCACCATCAACATATAGGAACAAACCATTGACACTACAGACCCTATTAATATCTATTAATTCTTCTTTTGTGTATAATGCACCGATTTCAGTTGGATGCGAGATATAAACTCCTGAGGGTTCTACTACATGAAGAGAATTTGGATCATTTTTATATTTATCATAGTAAGAAGATATTTGATTAGCATTAATTTTGCCTTCTTTATTAGCTCTAAGGGTTATTACTTTATGCCCTCTTGATTCGATAGAACCAGTTTCATGAGTTGCGATATGACCTGTATCTGGAGAAATTACGCCTTGATAACTTTTTAATACTGATGAAATAAATATCATATTAGCAGGAGTTCCTCCAACTAAAAAGAAAATATCAACATTTTCATTATTACATTCTTTCTTTATTAATTCTTTAGCCTCATTACAGTATCTATCTTCTCCATATCCTATAGTATTAACAAAATTAGTATCAACTAAAGCTTGTAGTAATTTAGGGTGAGCCGTTGAGGCATAATCGTTTGCAAAAAATATCCGTTCATTATTATTCATTTTTATAACTCTCTTTTTAACTACCAATCATATTTCAAATACAAAATAAATTCAAATAAAGAGGAGGGGGGAAAATCAAAAGTAATCATTCTTTTTACCGATAAAGGTTTATCTTGTAGTAATACAACTAAAAAGTTAGGAGAAAAAAATGGCAACAATTATAGAAAGTTCATCCCGTTATATTCAACAAAGATATGCATTGGAATCACTATCAGAGTTTTGAGAAAAATTATGAAAGAATTTTTTAGTTTTTATAACATAATCTTAAGCAAAAAGAGTTGGTTCTAATATAGAATAAAGTGCAAAAAAGATTTCAGGTTCTCCAATTACTTTTTGTTACTTCAATAGAGAGCGTAGTCAAAAGGAAATTAAAAAAATACAAGAAGATGCTTTAAAAGCAAAGGTATAAGTAATTGTGGGTGTTGGAGGTGGTAAAATATTAGAGACAGCTAAATCTTCTGCTTACTATTCAAAATTACCAATAGTAATTTGTACTACTACTGCTAGTTTATATGCTCACTGTTCTTCTATAAGTGTTATCTATACAATGAAAGGTATTTTATAAATCATATTTATTCTTACCAGAAAATTCTAATAGTGTAATAATGGATAAGACTGTAATTGCACAGGCTCCCGATGGCTTAATTATTTCTGATATGGTTGATGTATTTGCAACCTACTTTGAAGCAAGAGCAGACAAGGCTTCAAATGCTTTAAACGGTATAGGATGTTCTAGTTTTCATAAGGCATAAGCGTTAGATAAATTATGATATGAAACAATTATAAATAATGGTTATCAGGCAATGCTTGCTGCAAAAATGGTAGATGTAAAAAAACTATGGAATAAGTGCTAGAGGCAAATACATTCCTTTCAAAAATTGGATTTGAATCAGATGAACTATTTGGAGCTCATGCTATCCATAATGGATTTACAGCAATTAAAGAAACTCTTTCAATGTGTAATTATGAAAAAGTTATTTCCGTAACTATAACTCAACTACTACTTGATAATGTTTATAAAGAGTAATTAGAAAATGTAAACGGATTCAGTTTAGAAATTGGTTTACCTGTCTCCCTAGAAGACTTAGGAATAAAACAATTAAATAAGTCGAAATTAGAAAAGTTGACGAACTTGCTTGTGCAGATAATGATAAACTTCACAATATGCCTTTTCTGTTTCTCCATAGTCAATTTATGCTGCAATTATTACTGCTAATGAAATTGATCATAATTACGAGTATGAAAATCAATGCTACTCTTTAAACAGTAACATTATAAAAATTAATTTAATAATTTATATTCCCATTCAATTAGTTTCTTTTCATACGAAAGAGTATAAGCGGGACTAGTTGATGGGAGTGTGAAAAATTCAGTTCTATAAGGATAGTATTTTACATACTTGTTATAAAAAGATTCTGCAGCTTTCCCATTAAATAAAACATTCTTGATAGATGGATAATTTATTAATAAATCTTCAATTTCATTTACAATAACATTTTTTATTGCACTATCGAGAGAACCTTTTCTTTCACATGAAGAGATTACATCCCAGATTGCAATTTTATGTATTTTAGCAAATTCAACATTATCCTTATAATTCAAATAATCTTGTCCACCAAATACATCTTTTAAAATTGGCCAAAATGCATTTCGTGGATTTCCATAGTATTGGATTCTATCAAGAGATATAACACTCGGAAAGGAACCTAATACTAATGTATGAGGAAGTTCTCCAAGAATTGGATCAAAACAATTTATCATGAAAGATATTTAATTACCGCATCAGCTGTATTTAACCCATCAATAGCAGAGGATACAATACCACCGGCATAACCTGCACCTTCGCCGCAAGGGAATAAACCGTCTACGCTCATATAGGTATCTTGATCACGTGTAATTCTAACTGGTGAACTAGTTCTTGTTTCAGTACCTATTAAAATTGCTTCTTTAGATAAAAAACCTCTTGCATTTCTACCAAAATATCTAAATGCACCTGCTAATCTATCTGCAATAAAAGCTGGATATAATTCATTCAAATCAGCACCTACTAATCCAGGAGCATAACTTGTTTCAGGAAGTGATGTACTAGCTTTTCCTTTTACAAAATCAACCATACGTTGACCAGGAGCTTCTAAACCACCACCAATATAATCCCAAGTTCTCTTTTCAAGAGCTTTTTGAAATTTTAATACACCTAAAGGTCCTTCAAATTGAGGGAGATCTTCTGGTTTAATTTCTACAACAAAAGCACTATTTGCAAATTTACCACCACGAGTTGAAGAACTCATACCATTTACACAAGAGTACCCCTCTGAAGTATGAGATGGAACAATTACACCACCTGGACACATGCAGAATGAATATACACCACGATCTTTTACCTGAGTAACAAATCTGTATTCAGCAGGTGGTAAATATTTACCACGACCTTCTTTACTTTTATATTGAATTTCATCAATTACATGTTGAGGATGTTCTACTCGAACACCAACAGCTATTGTTTTAGCTTCTAGAGGAATGCCTTTCTTTTCTAATAGGTAGTAAATTTCATCATTACTATGACCTGTTGCTAAGATAACAGGAGCAAGATAGGTTTTACCATCTTTACAAACTACACCAACAGACTTTCCATCTTCAATTAAGATATCTGTAACCATAGTTTTGAATTTAACAATACCACCATGAGATATGATAGTATTTCTCATATCTTCAATAATTGAAGGTAGTTTATCTGTTCCTAGATGGGGATGAGCTTCATAAATAATAGAATCATCAGCACCATGTTGAATGAACTGCGCTAAAATCTGCTTAACATCACCTTTTTTGGTACTTCTTGTATAAAGCTTACCATCAGAGAATGCTCCTGCTCCACCTTCACCATAGCAATAGTTAGAATGTTCATTAACTCTATTATTTTTGATCATAGTAGCTATTGAAACTTTCCTATCATGAACATTATCACCACGTTCTAAAACAATTGGTTTAAAGCCCTTTTCTATAAATCGTAAAGCTGCAAATAATCCCGCTGGTCCACAACCAACAATTACTACTTCTTTTGCATTGCTACAATCTTTATAATTTATCTTATCAAATCTATTAGTTTTTTTCTCATTAATAAATACTTTCACACTCATATCAACAACAATTGGATAGCGTCTTGCATCGATGGATTTTCTTTCAATCTGTATGTCATTAACACTTGAAGCACTAACTTTTAATTTTTTAGCTGCTGCATTAATTATACTAGATGAGAGAGAGGCATCTTCTGGAGATAGCCTTAAATTTATATCTTTTATCATAGTGGCATAATATCAACTAACTAATTACAGGTCAACGAGTAAACCGTATTGCAAAGGATAAAATAATGATATAATCTACAAATACTTATGAATATATTATCTTGTGAAAACATTTCTCTCACTCTTAACGATGAACCGCTCTTTGAAAATGTAACTTTTGGACTAGAAGCGAGAGATCATGTAGGATTAATTGGAAATAATGGAACGGGTAAATCAACCCTATTAAAAATATTAGATCAAAAATTAGAAAGCGATACAGGGACTGTGTCAATGACTAATAACAAAGAAATAATGATGCTAGGTCAACTTATTGATTTTGATGAAGGTGATAGTGTCAGAGACTACCTTTTCAAAGGGGAAGGTTCTAGATTTACTAGGCTTAGAGAGTATTATAAACTATTAGAGATTAGTGACAAAGAATCATCCCATAAAAGACTAGCTGAGATTACTGATGAAATGGATACAGATAATACATGGAATATTGAATCTGATTTCTTATCAATTCTGAGTGAATTACAACTATCTGATGTAAGTGATAGATTAATGGCTACACTTTCCGGGGGACAAAGAAAAAAAGTTGGTTTAGCTAGAGTTTTATGTTCCAATCCTGATTTGCTATTATTAGATGAACCTACTAACCATTTAGATATTGAAACCATCGAATGGCTTCAAAAATATTTAGCAGCATCAACTATGACAATAATTGTTGTTACCCATGATAGATATTTCTTAAATGCGGTTTGTCAGAAAATAATTGAACTAGATAGATCTCAAATTTATGTACATCCAGGAAACTACACATCATATCTTGAAAGAAGAGCCGTAAGATTAGAATCTATGCAAAAAGAACAAGATAGATTAACTACTATACTCAGACGAGAACTGGTATGGCTTCAACGAGGTGCGAAAGCTAGAACAGGTAAAGATACTAATAGAAAAGATCGTATTAGTGCAATGCAATCTCAACAAAAGAACGTTGCAGATATTGAACAAACAAATTTTAAATCGACAGCCACAAGACTTGGAAAGAAAATTCTAGAAATCAAGCATTTATCTAAAGCCTATGGTGAAAATTTATTATTTAATGATTTCTCTTTTTCATTTACAAAAGGAATGAGAATAGGAGTAGTTGGCCCTAATGGTAGTGGTAAATCAACACTTTTAGATATCATAACACAACATATCAAGGCAGATTCAGGTACAATCGATACTGGTATCAATACAGTTTTTGGTTATTATGACCAAAATGGACGAAATATTGACAGTAGCAAAACTGTATTAGAATATGTTCAAGATATTGCAGAAAGAATTACTTTGTGTCCGGGCCAAGAATTAAGTGCTTCTCAATTTCTAGAAACATTTTCTTTCCCAGCTAAGTTGCATCGTCTACCTATAGCTACTCTTTCCGGAGGACAAAGAAGAAGACTTTATTTAATTTCAAGATTAATGAAAAATCCAAATTTCTTAGTCCTTGATGAACCAACAAACGATTTAGATGTAGCTACTATGGAAAATTTAGAAAATTACTTAGATGATTTTCAAGGTTGTACAATAGTTGTTTCTCATGATAGAGCTTTCTTAGACAATACCTGTGATCAACTTCTTATTTTGAATAATCCTATAATTGAGCAATATCCTGGTAATTATAGTAATTACAAAAATGATAAAGATAATAATAATCTTTTCTTTGAACAAAACAAAGAAAAAGAATTTGAAGAGAGTCAAGAAGAAGTAAAATCTAATAAAAATTATAGAGATAGATCAAAGAAAAAAGGTTTAAACTATAAAGAAAAAAAAGAATATAATTCTTTAGGAAAACAAATTGAAGAATTAGAAAATTTAATAAATGTATTAGAAGAATCTTTTGCTAATATAGCGGAAGATGAGCATGGAACCTTAGAACAAAGGACAAAAAAATACAGCCAGTCAAAATCAGAGCTTGAAACAGTTGAGGAAAGATGGCTTATACTTGCAGAAAAAGATGAGTAAAGAAAAAGGAGTAACTTATTTGTTACCCCCTCATCAATAATATATAAAGCAAATATATAACTCAATATTTAAAAATATTGAGTTATTTTTGGCTCAAGACAAGTTTTTTCAAGAAAATCAACTATTTTATCAAATCTTGGGTCTTTCATACTAATTGCCTTATTAGGACATATATTGATACAGGCACAACAGTGTATACAAATTTCAGGATTATTATATCTCATTGCACTTGTAGGACAAATCGTAACGCAGGCATTGCATTCATTACATTTTTCATCAATAATAGGCATAAATTTTGGAGAGGAATTAACAATTCCAATCCGATAAGGTCTGTTTCCTGGAATGTTAGGTACAAAATCTCCACTTGGATATCTATTAATTACAATTCTTGCAAAATCATCAATTATTTTAAAATCTTCTTTGTTAGGTCTATTTGTAGCAATATTCCCATCTTGACTATGTTGCGCAACAACGGCAAGAGCTCCAATTACATGACCACCTTTTGAAGTTACTATATCTTTTGCTTCTAAAAGAGAATCTTCAAATTCTCTATTACCATAGGTTGCAAGTAAAACTACTTTAGTATTTTTTAATTCAATATGATCTTTCAAATATTCAGAAAAAGTTACAGGCATTCTACCGGCATATGTAGGAAAAGATATTATAACCATTTCCTGTTCTTCAATTTTTTGATCTTTATATCTAGCAAACTTACTTGTTACATTTATTAACTTTTCTGTTCCAAGTTTTCCTGCTAAAAATGAACCACCTTTTAAAGAAGTTCCATTAGGAGAAAAAGTTATGTGTTTAACTTTAAGACTAGCTATTTTTGTTCCTATTGATAAAATATTTAAAAAATTATCAAATTTCATTGGCTTAGCATAATAATAACCTTGAGCTAATTTACAACCAACAGATTTGAGATATCTAACATCTTCCTCTGTTTCTACACCTTCAGCTATAACATCTAAATCAAGTTCTTTGGCAATACTAATAATAAGATGGATTACGCTTTTTCTATTTGTATTTTTTGCTCTATTCATCATGAATAACATATCCAGCTTAATCATATCAACAGGTAATTCACTTAGCATATTAAGAGAAGAATAACCTGATCCAAAATCATCCATTTCTATATAAAAACCACTTTCACTTAAGGCTTTTACAATTGGAATTAATTTGTTTTGTCCTTGAGTATATGCAGTTTCAGTTATTTCTAGATGAAGCAAATATGATGGTAAATTATATTTGGCTAATAAAGATTTAAAAAATCCTACCAAATCATCATCATAAATATCATTTCTTGATACATTAACAGAAATTGGAACAACAGAAAGACCTGCATTAATACAATCTCTTTGAATTTTACAAACTTCTTCCCAAACATATTTGTCAAGCTTTGTAATAAAGCCATTACTCTCAAAAAGAGGAATAAATTGACCAGGATTCATAAATCCATCTTCAGGATGAATCCATCTAACTAGAGCCTCAGCTCCAATTATTTTACCTGACTCAATTTCGACTTTAGGTTGAAAATATACTTTAAACTGTTTTTCTGCTAAGGCTCTATCCATCTGAGAAGTCATTCTCTGATCTTTTAAAACTTTATCATAATCTGAGATATTGTAAAAAGCAAAAATTTTTCCATATTGACCTTTTATACTAGCAATTGCCATTCTGGAAAAGTCACACATAGATTTTATATTATGTTCATAAAGAATATCATTTTCATAAATACCAATTTGAATATGTAATAAGTTTGCAGCTGGAGCTTTTAAAAGGAGGTCGTGTAAATAATTGGTTATTTTTAGAGGATCAATTTTATAGTCAACTAAGGCATGAAATCTATCTGCTGAAAATCTAGCAACAATAGAGGAAGGTCCTAAAATTGTTTTTAAAGCAGTACCGACGTATTTGAGTACTTCATCACCAACATTATCATCAAAAATCTGAGAGATAATTTTAAATTGATTTATATCTGCACACAGAATAGTATAAGCTTTTTCAGGATGAGCGTTAATTATTTGCTCAGCTTTAGTATAAAAGCCTTCAGTATTATAAAGACCTGTTAAAGTATCGTGTTGGACAATAGTAATAAAAGATTCATTCTCTCTTAGCTTGATAATATTTTCAAGTCTATGCAATAACAACTTAGGATTATAAGGCTTTGTAAGGAAATCACTCGCACCATCTGCTAAACATCTAATTTCAGCATCAACTCCCTCTTTTTGAGTTTGTACAATAACAGGAATTGATAAAAGACCTTCATTTTGTAATCTAATTTTCAAAAACTCGAAACCATCAATTACAGGCATAGTTAAATCTAAAAAGATTGCAGAAACTTCACCCTGCCTTTCCTCTAAAATATCTAATGCTTCTTGCCCGTTTTCGGCTTCAATAAATCTATAATTATCTTTTAAAATATTGCTTAAAACTTTTCTATTTATTGGATTATCATCAACAATCAATATCAAACGTTTTTCCACGTACCCTCCATGATTTCTAGAAAGAAATCTCATTTATAAACAACAACGTTTTATTTTAAGATACCATATGATTATATAAATGTACAAGTTAATTATTATAAAGAGAACTAATTTTTTAAATAAGTCATTTAATATACACCAAAAAAATGATAATTTGTTACTGTTTGTGGGCAAAGTTTTAAATAATTGATTAAAAAAATGAATAAACTTAGTTATTTTGGCTCTAAAACTTACAGGGGGGAATAGTTAATTATATAACAGTAACGATTGATTGTTAAAATAGATCTTTATATGCTAGTAGTACCATATATAAAAGAGCAAAGTAGAGGCCTCATTAGTAATAAGGAATTGACTAGATAGGGTAAATCTAATGCATTAAGAACCTGGAGATTATTCAATCTTGGAAATATCCCTGTATATTTGTTTGCTGATACCTATAGAGCAAACTACTTGATATAGATTTACATCTAGCTTTACCAACGATTTTAAAAATTAGGTAGCATTATTGGCTCTTAATTTGAACAAGTAGAGCTTATATTAATTCATAAGAATTTTTTGTATTACTGCTGGTAAAATAATTACAAGAACTTTAGATGAAGTATTAAATAATGAAACAATTAAAGTTATTTGGTTAGAAAAGGGTCATTGCCTAGCACCATTAACTAAATTCTTTAAATTATTAACTCTTGAGCAAAGAGCCTCCATTAAGACCACTATTAGGGATAGTTCTATATAGATAAAAGCCTTTATGGACAAATATATTTCAGATAAATAAAGGTGCATAACCCCTTTTAATACTCTCTCTGGTGTAAGTAGTACTTGATTGGGAATTATATTTGAGATAAATAATATAAAAGAAATAAAAAACAAACTTTATGCTTGGTTGCCTTGGACAATGAGATTTAGAACTGTGAGTTATATTAGTTTAAATAAAAAAGAAAACACTATAATGATGCAATTATAGCGTCTAGAATTTATAAGATTAGTAATTCTAAACCAGAAGTACTAAACAACAAAATCAAATTATGCAGCTAAGAGCTTTTAGCTTCAGAAATATAAACAATCTAATAGATAAATTAAAGTATTAAAGGAATTTATCGTGAAAAAATGTTAGGCTTTAATCTTCAGATATGTTTGAAGACCCTTATTTATTAGTTATTAAAATTGGAATAATACTAAATCTTGTCTGCCACCCTGCACTCTGGGATTATAGTAAAAAATTTCACCATTGGTATTAGAAGAAATATTGTATAGATCTTTGGTGTACTTATACATACTATCAACACTAACCTCACCATTATTTAAAGAGGGTACAAAACCCTTAAAAGAACCAATACTAGATAAATCACTTTCTTCTAAATCCCAACCTAATCCTTTTAAGAGAACAGAAGTAAAGGCTCCATTTTTTTTGATTAAAGAAGAACCTTGTTCCCAACTTTCTTCATCAACTTGAGAAGCTGTAATCATAAATATTTTATTATATTCAACAGTATTTGAAGAAAGAAGTAAAGAAATTTTATTAGCAAATGAAATACTGTTATATTCTTCATCATCCTGACTAATAGTTGAATTAGAAGTTGGTATATCATTTCCACTGAAGCAAGAATCTAATATTAACAGTGTATTACAATCTAATTGATTAAAAGATTTAAATAAATCTACAGTAGGAACAGTATCAATTTCATATGTAACATTATTTTTAACTAATAAGCATATATCACCAGTCCTTGTATCATTTGGAATAGAGCTATTTCCAAAGCCATGCCCTGAATATTGAACAATTAAAATATCATTACTTGTTAGAGTTAGAGCTTCACTATATTTTGATCCTTCAGTTTTATATTCTGCAAGATTATCCTCAAGATCAAAATTTGTTGGGTCAGTTATAACTAAAGGACTTTCTGCATTTTCTTCACCTTTTAAATAACTTAAAGCATTATTAAGATTAATTTTGGTAGCAAAATTCGGACTATTTTCATTGTTATATCCATCTTGCAATAAAGGAATCCAATAAAAATCTTTACCAGCTTTCTTCGACAATGTTTCTAAGGCAGCAGCACTCATTTTAACATCGTTTAAGGTTCCGTAAAGTGGATTAACAGAGTCAACACCAGCATAATTAGCACCTATAGATATTAGAACAATCTTTCCTTTTGGTTGTTTACCATAATAAAATTCACAAGAAGAAAAAATAAACAAAATCGTTATAAATAATATTAAATACTTAATTAAATTTTTCAAAATATTTTTCTCCTCTTACCAGTATTATAGATAAAATAGTACAAATAGTAAAAGTAAAATACATCTACTTTTTTTCATAAAAATTTAAAGACAAAAAAACCAGCAATATATTCCAATCACTGATTTCTTTAATAGGTTATTGCTAATTTAAATTAAATTACTTAATTCTCTTAGTTGCATCAGCCATTAATTCATCTAATTTTGCACTAGGGTTTTCAAATTTTGCTAAGAAAATCATTGCTGCGATGATATAAGGTTTGAAACTAGCTTCTTTGTATAGAGGTACAATATAACGTTCAAATACTGAAGCTTCAACTTCACCTTCTTTACAAGAAACACCTGAGATATCAGCTGGAAGACAATGCATATAAAGAGCTTTACCATCTTTAGTTGTCTTCATTAGATCTTCAGTACAAGTCCAATCTTTGAACTTAGCATTAGTATCTAAACATTTTTTCTCTAATAAATCAAGTTTATCAAACTTACCATCTTCTACTAGGTTAGTTCTTTCTTCCATGATTGAGAATGGAGCCCATGATTTAGGATATACAATATCTGCATCTTTAAAAGCTTCTTCCATAGAATTAACTTTCTTGTATGAACCACCAGATTTTTTAGCATTAGCCGCTGCTACTTCTTCAACCTCAGGCATTACATCGTAACCTTCTGGATGAGCTAGAACAACGTCCATACCAAATCTTGTGAATAAACCAATAATACCTTGTGGTACTGATAAAGGTTTGCCATATGAAGGACTATAAGCCCATGTCATTGCAATTTTTTTGCCTTTAAGGTTTTCTACACCACCAAATTCATTGATAACATGTAGCATATCAGCCATTGATTGTGTTGGGTGGTCAATATCACATTGTAGGTTAACTAGAGTTGGTCTCTGTTCAAGAACACCATTTTCATAACCTTCTTGTACTGCAGAAGCTACAGTCTTTTGATATGTATGACCTTTTCCTATGTACATATCATCTCTTATACCAATTACATCGGCCATGAAACTAATCATGTTTGCAGTTTCACGAACTGTCTCACCATGTGCAATTTGACTTTTCTTTTCATCTAAATCTTGAACTGCTAAACCTAATAAGTTACAAGCACTTGTAAAAGAAAATCTTGTTCTTGTTGAGTTGTCACGGAAAATTGAAATTGCAAGACCACTATCGAAAACTTTAGTAGAAATGTTATTTTCACGTAGACCACGAAGGATTTCAGCTACTTTGAAAACAGCGTCGATTTCGTCGTCGCTTTCTTTCCAAGTGTGGTAAAAATCGTTTAGGTACATGTTTTTTGTATCAAGAGCTGCTAACTCGCTGATCATATTTTTTATTAATGATTTATCTTTCTTCATTAGATATTCCTCCGATTGAATAATTGATTGAATTGATGAATGTACTATATCATAGACATTCATCATTGTCTATTATTTTGTTGCAAAATGTTGCATTTATTTTAATGTTCCCATTTCTTTTAGTATTTTCTCAGGTGTAAAAGGCCAAGATCTCATCCAAATACCTACTGCATCATGAATAGCAATTGCTATAGCAGGAGCTGCACCATTTGTTGCAATTTCACTAATTGATTTAGCACCGTAAGGGCCATCATTGTCATCAATATCAATTAGTACAGCTTTAAAATCTTCAGGCATTTCATTAATCATTGGTACTCCATAGGAGCTAAATGTAGTATTTTGTGCAACGCCTTTTTTATCATAGATTAAACCCTCATAAAGAGTATGACCTATTGATTTTAGGGCTGCACCATACATTTGGCATTCTGCTTGCGCTGGGTTAATAGGAGTACCTGCATCTTGCAATGCATAGAACTTTTGCACCTTAACTTGTCCAGTTTTTTCATTTACAGCAACCTGAGCAAAATGAGCTCCATAAGGAATTGAGTTTGCTGCTGTTGTAAAGGAACCCTTACCAATTATTTGTCCATTACCTGTACCTGTTAATGCATCATGGGATAATGTAGCATAGCTTAGTTCTTTTTTTGTTTGCTTAGAAACAACTTTCCCTGGGAAATCCAAATACAAATCACTTTCTTTTTCACCCATTTGGAAAGCTGCTTCTTTTATAACTGATTTAACTAAATCCTCAGCTGCAAGTCTAGATGCATTTCCGGTGAAATATGTACCACTAGAAGCATAAGCACCAGTATCAAAGTTACAAGAATCAGTATCACCACTAGTAATACTAATCTTATCAAAAGCAACCTTTAAGTTTTCACAAACAACTTTAGCACAAACAGTATCAAGTCCAGTACCTAAATCAGCACCACCACTAAATAATTTTACACTTCCGTCTGTCATGATTTTTGCCCATGCATTAGAATGATCTAATCCAGGTAAGCCAGATCCTTGTTGAATCATGGCAAAGCCTTTACCAACTTTCCAATCTTTAGCTGGAGATTTTTCTTTTATACCCCAGTTAATCATCTTAGCACCTTTTTCAATTGCTTGGTCTAATCCACAAGAACCAACTGGTACAACATTACCTTCACGACCTTCACCAAGACCTCTAAGGATCTCAAGCATATATCCTTCTTCCACATGGTTCTTTTCAATAACGTCCTTGTAATCTAATCCAAGTTCTGCGGAAAGTTCAGCAATTGCAGTCATTAGAGCAAAAGTACCCTTAGGAGCTCCATAACCTTGATAAGCACCAACAGATGCAATATTTGTATAATAAGTAGTTACATCAAATCTCATGTTATCTACTTTCATTAATGGAAGAGTTTTTGAACAAGAGTTCATAGGAACTGTTAAACAATGGTTACCATAACAACCAGTATTTGCTTTAACATCCATATCAATTGCAGTAATACTACCATCTTTTTTTGCACCAAGTTTTACAGTAAGTCTCATTGGATGTCTTGTAGCTGTTCTTAAGAATTCTTCTCTACGAGTATTTCTAAAATAAATATCGAGACCTGTATTCCAAACAGCATATCCTACTAAATCTTCAACTACTACATCCTGCTTTGAACCATAGCCACCACCAACTTTCTCTTTGATAACATGAATATTATTCTCACTAATATCGCATACTTTAGCAACAATACGTCTTACATGAAAAGGAACTTGTGTTGAACAGTGAAGAACTAATCTACCTAATTCAATTTTACCAAAACAAACATGAGGTTCTAAGGGGGTGCATTGAATTTGATTTGTTCTATAAGTTCTCTCAATTACACAATCAGCTTCTTTGAAAGCTTTATCTACATCACCAATTTGGCCTTTGGCTTCAGAAGCAACGTTATGTCTAATATCAGAGTGAAGAGGGAATGGATAAAATACTTTACCATCTCTTTCATCATAATTGGCATTAAGTTCATCTAAATTATCAGGAGCACCTACTCCAAATTCAATTTTACCATTATGGACTAATGCAGCACCCGGAGCCATTGCATCTTCTACTGTAAGTATTGGTTTAAGAACTTCATATTCAACTTCAATCAAATCTCTTGCTTTTTCAGCGATTTCCATATCAACTGCTATAATTGCAGCTACACGATCCCCCTCCATTCTAACTTTTTGGTTAAACAATTTTTTATCATAAGGAGAAGGTTCTGGAGAACCTTGACCGGCATGAGTATAAAAAATTTCAGGAGTATTTTTATATGTTAAGATTTTGTCTACTCCAGCCAAAGCTTCTGCTTTGGAAGTATCAATTTTAACAATATAAGCATGTGCATGAGGAGAGCCTAAAACTATCATTACATGAGAATGTTCACTAACCTTATCCTCTACAAAACATTTATCACCGGCTACTAAAGAAGCACCATCAATCTTACCAATTGTTTTACCAATGAAATGTAATTGATCTCTGTATTCTTTAGCAATCTTTGTTTTATATTTTCCAAAATCTCTTAATTCAGTTGCAAGTTTCACAGCTAAATAATAGTTTTCATAACCAGCATCTCTAATAAAAATACTAGTCAAAAGATCTTTTATTTGTGCTCTTGTTGGTTGCTCAAAGTGTTCAAGTAACCATGTTAAAAGAAGGGCTGCTGCTGGAGAGTTATAGGCACTTTGCACAATACCTGAATCTATCATAGCTTTTTGAACAAAATTAATATTTCTTTGATCTCCTAAACTTTCTGCAGTTCTAATAGTCTTGTTTTTTACTTGATAAGGACTCATCAGGTTTGAATAACAAGGAATATCATCAACTAGAATTGTATCAGATCCTACAAAACCTTCAGAATTATCACTATCTCTAACACTGTTCAAACCAGTATTGAATAAAGCTTCTCTTAAGCTCATACCTTCTTCAAAAGGAAGTATTGAATTTTTACCATTAATTATACATTCAATTTTTTTCATTATTCTTTACCACTCATTATTTTTTTTGTTTCTTCATACATTGAAGCTACAGCTTGACCTGTAATATATGATTTATACTGTGAGCTAGATGTAATATCATCTACAGCTACTTCGCTAGTTTTGGTAGATACTGCAAATTCAACATCTTCAACACATGCGAAAGAATCATTTTCAATAGAATTTTCAACATCTTTATATCTTTGAATACCTGTAGATTTAATGGCTGCAAATATTCTAACTTCTTCTAATCTGTCTTCTACAATTTTTGCACCAAATGATACAGTTACACATGAGGAGCTATGAGCTGTGTTAGAAAAACGTTTTGACAAAACTATTCTATCTTCTTTAGGTAAAATAATACCAACTAAGAGAGTACTACTAAATTCTCTATGATAAGAATGATATTCTCTAATAGGTACATTATCTTCAGTATATACACCTTTTTCTGTTAAACCATAGGTTAGAAGTCTTGCTTTTGCAGCAAGTAATGTAGGCATTAAATAGGAATCATCAGAACCTAAAGCTAGATTTCCACCAATTGTTGCCATTTCTCTAAGTGTTCGAGAGGCACAATAGAGAGCTGATTTTTTTAAATACTCAGGAATTAATTGACTATCTATTAAATTTTGAAAAGTTACACAAGCTCCGATTTTTACGCCTTTTTTTGTATCCTCAATCTTATCTAATCCTAATCCTTCTAAAGATATTACATCAGTAACTTTAACAGCAGAATTTAATCTATTAATTTCTGTACCACCTGCATAAAAAGCAGCATTTGGATTTTCACTTTTAAGAGTTAAAGCGTTTTTAACGTCTTTTGCAATTTTGTAATTTTTAATCATTATTCTATAACTCCAGCCTTTTTAAGCAATTTTACTGAGACTTCTCGGCCTTTAGCAGCTAATTCTTCTTCATCATATCCTACGAGTCTTCCATCATCTACAACTATTTTACCATTAACAATGGTGTATGCTGTATTATGATTTGTACCACAGAAGATTAAAGAAGCACTACTATCACTATGAGAGCCTGCATATGGAAGTGTTGATACATCATATATTGCCATATCAGCATTCCATCCTTCTTCTATCTTGCCAGTTTTTTCAAAACCTAGCATATTAGCACCATTAATACTTCCCATTGTAAATACCTGATCGGCAGTCAATGCACTTGATCCGTATTTTACACGTTGTAATAATAGGGCTTGTCTTAATTCACCTAACATATCTGAGCTATCATTACTTGCAGAACCATCAACAGCAAGACCAACATTTATACCTAATTCAAGCATTTCTTTTACTCTACAAATGCCAGAACCTAGTCGCATATTACTTGATGGACAGTGCGCAATATGAGAGCCACTATCTGCTAGATATTTTAACTCTTCATCATTAAAATGTATACCATGTGCAAAAAACACATCAGAACCAACCATCCCACATTCTTTCATCAAATCTAATGGTCTCATTCCATACATTTGAATACAGAATTCATTTTCATCGAAAGTTTCACAAAGATGAGTATGAAGTCTAACATTATATTTTCTAGCTAATGCACTAGTTTGACTCATTAAATCTTTGGTTACAGAAAAGGGCGAACAAGGAGCTAAAACAATCTTATGCATTGAATTACCTGATTGATGATATCTTTTAATACATCGCTCACTATCTTCTAAAATTTCATCCTCTGTTTGAACAACAGAATCAGGTGGTAGTCCATTATCTTTCTTAGATAAACTCATTGAACCACGGGTTGGAGAGAATCTCATTCCTAATTTATCGGCAGCTTCAAATTGGAGTCCCATTAAATCCCCAGAAAAGCCACGTGGGTATAAATAATGATGATCAGTTGTTGCGGTACATCCTGTTTTTAATAATTCAGCCATTGCAAGAGAACTACTAACAGATACAGCCTCTTCATCAATACCTTTCCAGATTTCATAAAGATAAATTAACCAATCAAATAACTTAGCATCTTGAACCTCTGGAAGATTCCTAGTTAGTGTTTGATAAAAGTGATGATGTGTATTAACTAATCCAGGGATTACAGTGTGATTGCTACAATTGATAACTTTTGTAAAACTATCAACTTTAATGTTACCCTCTTTTGATATCTTCTTGATTATACCATTTTCTATTAGTACATCAGCTCCAGATAAAGCTGGTTTTTGGAAATCAGTTCGAAGACAATGTATGTCTTTTAATAAAATTCTACCTGACATTTTTCAACCTCCTATATTTTTATAAAGAGAATACTCCCTCAAAATATATTTTGGTGTTTCCAATATCAATTCTCTAATTCATATTTTATGTTTACCAAAAAAAAATACTATTTATTAGTCATTTTGTTATAAATCAATTAATAAACAGACTTACATATATATAATAAAGCATAAACTACTAATTCGCAATGAAAAACTTTCAATATTTGTTTAGTTTAACAACATTTTAATGTATTAAATTTGTGTTTTAGTTAAATATTGAATTACTTTTTTAGGTTATCAATCATATTTTAAATTAAACAATGAGATTTATAGTAAACAAATCAAAAAGCATTATTTGACCAATGTACTTCTTCTTTAGTTATTATATTTAGAAGAGATTACTTTATGTTTGAATTTAAACTGGTCCCTATAAGTTAGACACAATAAAAACTTAATTTTGATATTAATAATTATAAGAAACTTATAAGTTTCATTAATAATTATAAGATGTATGGTATATTCAAAAAAGAATATAGCCACCCTTTCTACAATGACTCATATAATAGGGGCGGTGTACTTTTCGGTTATCCACATATATGAGCCATAGTATTCGAGTGGCTATAAATTACTTATTAAATAATATCTTATTTTTCTAAGCTATAAGGAAGCATTGCATAAAATGCAGCACAAATTTCTAAATCCTTAACACGTGTAATTTCGTTTGGAGCATGAGCTTGATTTTCATCACCAGGACCAAATCCGATTGCAGGAATCTTATGACGACCAGTAGTTGCTACACAGTTTGTTGAGAAAGTCCATTTATCAACATTAGGAGCTTTACCAAATAAAGCAGTGTGAGCTTCAACGCCAGCTTTTACAAGCATATGGTCTGCATCAATTTTCCATGTAGGGAAATATAATTCTTGAGAATATTCTTTCTTTGTCCAACCAGTTTTTTCATAATTAGGCATTTCAACAATAATATCTTCAGGTTTATCACCAGTAGCTTTTGAAACATAATCTCTAACTTGAGAAATAGCTAAATCTGCATCTTCACCCCAAGTTAAACGACGGTCGCAATATAACATTGCATAATCAGCAACTGCACATTGAGAAGGGCCTTTAACGTCCATTTGAGAAACAGTAATAGTACCTTTACCTAAGAATTTGTCTTCATCAGGTTGTAGATCTGCATTTAATTGTTCAATAGCTAATGCTGCGCGAGCTGCTTTATAAGAAGCTGATACACCACGTTCTGGAGCTGAACCATGGCAAGAGATACCTCTTAAAATAACTCTAATTTCCATTCTACCCCTATGGCCTCTATAAAGTTGACAAGAAGTTGGTTCTGTTGATACAACTAATTCAGGTTTGAAGTTTTCTTCTTCAATTAAATACTTCCAACACATACCATCACAATCTTCTTCCATTACAGTGAAAGTAAAGTATACAGTATATTCGCCAGCATAATCTAATTCTTTAAGAATACGACCAGCGGTAATCATTGAAGCGGCACCGCCTTCTTGATCCGAGGTACCTCGACCTTTTACAAGACCATCAACAATTTCACCACTGAAAGGATCGAAATCCCAGTTATTCATATTTCCAACTTCAACAGTATCAATATGAGCATCAAAAGCAATTGTCTTTGGGCCATTACCAACTCTACCAATAACTGAGCCTAAGTCATCAATATAAACTTCATCAAATTTAGCTTCTTTACATAGTTCAACAATAAGGCGACAAACGTTTTCTTCTTGTCCACTATAACTTTTAATCTGAACCATCTTTGATAAGTTAGTTGCTGTGTAATCACTGTATTCTGCAGCTTTTGCTCTAATCTGTTCTACAATACCCATTTTGTATTTCTCCTTGGCCCAATGGCCTTTTTTAATTTCTTTATATAAATGCTATTATCTAGCTTCTAATGTATCTACTTTATTCCAAACTCTCTGAGCAACTTCTGCTGCTTTTGCATAAATTTCATCAACGTTAATTCCAGGGAATTCTCTATTCTCTAAAACCATTTTACCGTTAATCATAACAGAGTGTACGGCATTACTACTCATACCCCAAACAAAATGACCAGCAGCATTACCAGGTAATAAAGGAGTTGGAGAGTGATAATCAAGAAGAGTTAAATCTGCTTTATAACCTTCTTTAACTTCTCCAAATGAACCATCAAAATAAGTTTCAATTAATTCATTTCCTCTATTCATAGCTCCTACAAAATCATTTGGCCAGAAAGGTCCTTTAGCATCTCGGTTTTTAAAGAAAGCAATTTTACATTCTTCAAACATATTACCACCACAACCATCTGTTCCCATAATTAATTTTTTAACTCTAGGAAGACTATTTGAATAACCAATTTGATTATTCATATTAGATCTTGGATTATGAGCAAAGAAACAACCTCTATCATTTAAGATATCAATCTCTTCCTCGCTTAAATAAATACCATGAACCAATAAAGTATTATCATGTAATAGATCAAAATCATCTAATCTTTTAACAATATCTTTATTATATCTAAAATGAGAATAAAGTTGATCATAGTCGCCTTCTGCTACATGTAGATGCATTCCACATCCAGTTTGCTTAACAGCTTCGCTCATTAATTTTAGTCCCTCATCTGGGATAGTAAATGGAGCGTGACCACCAATCATTGCTTTTACCATATCAGTTGTACCTGATGTAGCAAAATCAACATTTTCTTGAACGCCTTCTTCAACTTCAGCCATGCCTCTATTTCTATCTGTTACTTCATAACAGGTCATTCCTCTTAGTCCAACTTCTTCCATGCCTTTAGCAATAGTCGAAAGGGACCCTTTTATATAAGAGGGACTTGCATGATGATCAACAACACTAGTAGTACCAGCTGCAATTGCATCAAGAGAACAAATAAGAGATGAATAGTATGTTGCCTCTTCATCTAAAGATCTATCAACTCTCCACCACCATTCTTTAAGAATTTGGATAAGGTCTGTTTGTGGGCCTGCATTAACAAGCATTCCACGTGATAGTCCACTGTAATAGTGGTGGTGAGCACAAACATTACCAGGCATTAAAGTTTTACCTTTACCATTAATAATCTTTGCACCATCAGCTTTTATGTCGTTAGCTATGCGGGCGATTTTATCGCCCGCAACTAGAACATCCATATTTTCTTGAACCTCAAAAGGAGGTTTAGTCTGCATAATTCTTACATTTTTAAAAATTGTACTCATTATCCTATCCTTTTGTTTAGTCTTCTACATAACCTAATAGGTAGCTATAAGATAGATAAATTTCTTCAATTACAGCAGCTACTTCTTCACTAACACCTTCATCGCCTTCTAATAGGCCTTCTGAATTAAATGAACAATTAAATAATTTACCATCAAGTCTAATTGTAATCTCAGAATCTTCTGATACAAAACCACTATTAGTTGAATTTTCAAAATCATCCATTCTTGAGAAAACTGTAAATTTATCTTTATAAGGTGTACCTAATGTGTAAGGACAGAAAGTTGCACAGTTACCACATTCATTGCAATATGCATCAATGTGAACAATTTGGAAGGGATCTTTAAAAATGCCATAATTTCTTACATCAATATTTAAGTTTGCACGGTTTGGACAAACTTCAACACATTTATTACAAATGTATGAACATTCGTTACATCTTTGACCTTCATTCTTCAAGAACTCTTTTTCAGAAGCATCAAGTGGTAATGTAATGTTCCCCTTTTTATTTCTTAGTTCTTTGTAGTACTCATTTTCTTCTTGTGCGAATTCTTCGCTTTCATCTTCTTCTTCAAATTCTTCATCATCATCTTCATCACTACTGTGATTATGATCATGATCATGATCACAACTTGGGTCGCCACAACCACATGATTCAGGTTCTTCTTCAGGTCCAAGAATTTTATCTAGTAGAGAATCGACACCTAATCTAGCTGATGCAATACTTTTAACAACAACAGATGGACCAGAGCTCATATCACCTACTAAGAATACATTTTCTATAGAAGATTCAAGAGTTTCTTTGTTAACTATTACATTGCCTCTTTCGTCTACAGGTAAACCGTAGAAGTTAGTCATTTCTTCATCGACATGAGAAGCAATAGCTGTAATAATATTATCACAAGGAAGTGTATAAGTTTCCTTAGTTGGGACAGGACGTCTTCTGCCGGAAACATCAGGTTCGCCTAGTTCCATCTTTGCAACTGTTAATACACCATTTTTGTATTCAGTTGGATTAGCTAAGAAGTCATATTTAACACCATCTTCTAATGTGTATTCATATTCTTCCATATCCGCTGGCATTTCTGCAATCGTTCTACGATAAACAATAGTTACATCTTCAACACCTTTAACTCTTTTTGCTGCACGTGCTGTATCCATTGCTACACTACCAGCACCTAATACAATTACGTGTTTACCTAAAGTTACACCATCAGATTTTAGTCTGTATGAACGAAGGAATGGAAGAGCTTCAATAATAATGTCATCGCCACCAGATAAGGTATAAGGATTATCTTTTTCTGTACCAATTGCATAGAATATATAATCATAACCAGCTTCTTTAAGAGCTTTAACTGTTGTTTCTTCTTTAGAAGCACCAAATTTTATTTCAACACCATTTGATTTGATAAATTCAACATCTTGTTCAATTGCTGCTACAGGAATACGGAATTCAGGAATAACATTTCTAACTACACCACCAGCTGTTTGTTCTTTCTCAAATATTTGAGTTTGAAAACCAGATCGAGCTAAGAAGAAAGCTGCAGATAGACCAGCAGGTCCTGCACCAATAACAGCTGCTTTGAAATCACTCTGAGGAGAATTTACCCACATGTTTTTAAAGCCTTCATAACCTTTTTCAGAAGCAATTTTTTT
>JAENWY010000258.1 GCA_016649775.1 Spirochaetaceae bacterium | reverse complement strand
TCTTTAGTAAGAAAAACATCTGAAATCTTATTTACTTTAATATTTTCCATTAATTCTATTATTAACATATTTAAGTCAGCTACATCCATTCTATATAAAAGTTCAAAAATAGCAGATAATTTTTCATCTTCAGGAAGTACGTTGTTTTCATCTATAGTTTTAAAGTAATCATTGTAACCAACAGGAATTGTAGTTAATAGATTATTTTTAACCACACCATAAGAGGCAAAACCACACATTGCAGTAATAGGAGTTAGTGCATAAATAACTTCTGCCTTTCTATTATCATCTTTATAATTCCAAAGATTTCTAGGGTGAGTCTTCCTATATTCTTCTTCTCTCTTCCAGCCTTCTTTAGCAATTGGAATAGAAGGATGACATTGTATTGAAAGAGGCTTTTCGATTGATAGCACCTTGAATAAAAGAGGCAAAAAGGTACCATATTTATCTAAATGTTGTTGTCCGAGAAAAGAAGGATTTTCTTCTAAGAATGTTGAAAACAATTTACCATTTTCCACAGTAGAGGGAGCTCCACTATGGGTTCCCATCCAAAGTTCTGCTTTAGGATTATTATCAATTCTTTGCTTTAATAGATTAGGTATAAAGGTTTTATTACCCCAATCATACTGCATAACTTTTGGCTCTAATTTAATATAATTTTTCATTTTGTTAATATACTCCTTCTAAAATTTATCATAAAATTTTAAAAAAAAATAGGACTTGACTTTCGAGCTACTGTAAGCCACAGTATTCTAACCCCATTTAAATTATTTAAAATTAAATCATTAAGCTAATTTTTTTGGTAAAATTATTAATGCGGATACAAAACAGATTAATGAAACTATCCAAGAAATTAATATATTCATATTGAAGATGCCACCAACCAGGTAACCCATGAATGAACAAGAGGCTACAGTAATAGCATAAGGCAATTGAGTACTAACATGTTCTAGGTGAGGACAACCTGCACCAGTAGAGGAAAGAATAGTTGTATCACTAATAGGAGATGCATGATCTCCAAATACAGCACCCCCTAATACCGCGCTAATTGTAAACAAACAACTATTAATCATATGTGTTGGATCTATTGCAGTTGCTTGACTTAAAACAATAATAATAGGCATTACTATAGGAATCATAATGGCAAATGTCCCCCAAGAGGTTCCTGTTGAAAAAGCAATTAATGCAGATAGAGCAAATACTATCATAGGAACACACCAAAGAGGGAATCCTCCATTAACAACTACTCCAGATAGATATGAAGCTAAACCTAAACCACCCTCACTTGGAGAATATTTAATAATACCACCAATAGTCCAAGCCATTGTTAATATAATTAATGCAGGCATCATAGATTCAACACCTTCTACAAATGAATCAGAGGCACTCTTAACATTGAATAGACCTCTTACAACATAATAGATATAAGTAATTACAATTGTTATTACAACTGCATAGAAAAGAGCTGCTGCTGCATCTGTATTATTAAAAGCTTGACCAAGTGATATTAAAGACATAGCCTCGCCAACACTTTTAATAGATTCACCATTAACTGAACTTATCCAAGTTGTCATTGGGAATAATATAAGAGCCGAAATGATTAATAGAATAATAGGAAATAACATATCCATAGCTTTAGCCTTATCAGCTAAATCATCACCTTCAAGTTTTATCTCTCCAGGGGCTGGACCATAGTCATCATTATATAAATTTCCAGTTAACTTTGCATATTCTACACTTTTCTTCATAGCACCATAGTCAATACCAGTAATAATAATAGTACCTACCATAATAAGCGTTAAGATAGCATATATATTATAAGGAACACCTCTCATAAAGAACTCAAATTCACTCATATTTAATGAGGCAAAACCCTCGGAACTTTTTATTAAACTCATAACAGTAATAACCCAAGAGGAAATAGGAACTAAGATACAAACAGGAGCTGCTGTGGAATCTAGAATATAAGCAAGCTTTGCTCTAGGCACACCATATTTATCTGTAATAGGTCTCATAACTGTACCAACAGCTAATGAGTTAAAATAATCATCAATGAAAATAATAATACCGCAGAACCAAGTCATTAATAGACTTGTACGTTTAGTATGTAGTTTAGTTGCAGCCCATTGTCCAAAAGCTCTTGCAGAACCTGTTCTTTTCAACATTCCAACAAGGCCACCAAGCAGAGCACAAAATAATATAATTCTAATATTCCAACCATCATTTAATGAGGCAGCAATATTGTCAGTTAAATTCAATATTGCAACAATAGGGTTTCCACCCGCAACAATTAAAGAACCTGAAAAGATTCCAAGAAATAATGCTACAATAACGTCTTTAGTTAGAAAAGCTAAAATTATTGTTAATAAAGGAGGAATTAATCCCCAAGCGCCAAAATTTTCCATAAAACACCCTTTTAAAAATTTATGATTAACATATCATCACTTTATAACAATGTTAATACTTATATGCACATTTTGAAAATATTTTCTACAAAATGTGACTATTTTAACATAATTTAAACTATATTACTTTTTTATAAAAGAATTTAATGGATAATTAATATTGTAAGCTCAAAAAAATACCCCTATACTTGTTAAAATATGGGGGCTTTAAATAATAGAAAAGTTTCTATTTTAATTTATTATTTAGCACTTAATAGGGAGAATCTAAAACTAAATACATCAGATGGAGTTGAACCAAGTTTTGTTCCAAATTCTTTGAAATAATAAGCAGCATCAACATGTAATAACCAAGGTAGTATATCAATACCAACACCAACACTCTTATAACCAGAACTTAATCCAGCTCTAAGATCTAAGTTATCTAATAATGATATTTGAGCACCTACATTAACAGCAGCTAATAGACTTATTGTAAAATCACTATTTGGTGTAAAATCACAATTTGTTGTAAAATCAGCAATATTTAAAACATCTTTAACATCTAAAGCAACAACAGGTTTTAAGAAAGTAAAACCAGGGTCCCAAGTTAATCCTATATCAAGAGTCCAATTATTTTCTACATCATAAGAACTA
>JAENWY010000266.1 GCA_016649775.1 Spirochaetaceae bacterium | reverse complement strand
TTGGTCTTCAGCTCCATCCCAATCTTTTACTAAGTCGATTAAAACGTTTTTCTTTTCACCTTTTACAACGTATGAGTTTAACATTACTCCATTGGGTATAGGCCAAATGCCTTCAAATAAATCTCTTGTGCCAATCTTTGCCGCTACACAATAAACATTCTCTGCTATTTTGGATGAATTCATCTTTAAATCTCCTGTATATATATAAAATTATTATAAATAAATCTAATTTATTATCGTTTTATTAGGATAGATAATTTTGAGAACAATAACAAGTTACTAAACAACAGATAAATATAAAAACCGGTTACATCATATGATTTCTATAGTTAATATTATTAGAAATTAAATTACTATGCAACAAATATAAATATGATTTATTAATTAAGTTTAAGGTTTTAAATATTTTCAATAGACGTATCAAAAAATATCCGTTAAATTAAAAAACATGATAAATCAAAACTCAATTAAATTAAGCTTATTTCAACCACTTGTTTATAACAAGCTAACAATCACAGATAATACCAATATAGATGTAATTTATTCATCCCTCATTAAAAAATTAGATGCCGCCCCTATTGGTTGCGAAGCTGTAATAGCTTTTAATTATGCAATCAATGACGGAATATCTATTAACGTTATTTCCGTGGGATTTGCTAATGAACCTACAGAAGAGGTTAGGGTAGCGATTGAACAAGGGGAAGAGATACCTCTTAGTGAGCATGATATGGAAATAGAAAGTGGCAAATATGAATTCATACAACTACCTATACTACCAGAAAAAGATGCTCTATATTCTACTTTTATACCATTTATTTATTCAAGTTCATATCAAAAAATAGGCACTTTCCATTTTAGATTACTAAAGGAAAATGCCCTAGTTATATTGTCACAGGTTATTCTAAAACTAGAAGAATAATGGAATTAAGAATGGTACTAGTATTGTCAGGACAACACCGTGATACATACTAGGAACCATTGTTGATGCTCCAAAGTGTGTACTAATAAGAGGAAGCGTTACATCCATTGTAGTGGCTCCCCCACTACATACAGCAGAGTAATACATCCTATTACCAAATTTAGCAAGAAAAGGAACTAAAAAGAAAGTTAAACTCTCTCTAAATACATTGCTTAAAAAGGAAATAGAACCCAACATTGGATAACCCAAATCAGTAATCATTATTCCAGATAAGCTGTACCAACCAAAACCAGAAGAAAGACCGAGAGCTTCTCTTATTGTATAGGGTGTTAAAAGTGGTATAATCAAAGCTCCTAGATATGTTCCTATTATTGTCCAAAGAGGAAGTAATAATAACCAAGGAGAATCAAAGACTTCTTTTATTTTTAAATTTGAATTAATTAAACCAACACCAGAGAAAAACAAAAGGACATAAAGTAAATATGTTATTAAAGAAGGTTTAAACCAATCAAAAGCAGGTGTGAAAACCTTTAATAACAAACCTAGTAATATGACTGAAACCAGCATTAAAGGCTCTCTTATTATATTAATTATTCTAGTTAATCTGTGCCTTTTTAAAAGCTTTTCTCCTTCTACAGAGATTTCACTACCGAGTATTTTATTAACATCACTAACTGTGATATTAGCCGTTTTAATTTTAAGAGTACCTCCACTGTCAATTACAAGTTTATCTTTTCGTTCAATAACAAGAGAAGCAATAAAAGCAATTACGGTTGTTCCAATAATATTAGAAATAGCAACTATAAAAGCTTGAGCACCTATTGTATTTAGCTTTGTTAAAATACCTTCAATAGCTCCAGTATTTACTCCCATAAAAAATAACAAAACAAATAGATTTGGATTTTGTAATTTAGCAACTTTTGCGCAGATTTTCTTACTTACAATCTTTCCAAAAATAACACCAACAATTAAAGATAGAATGAGTTTTGAAAGATAAAATAATGTATCCATGCACAAAAGATATATTAAAGAATTTTATTAATCAATTAAAATTTTTACTTAATTACGGCATTTAGTAGGAATTATGATTATAATTTAACTTTTCTCTTTACCTCTTTGTAATTGGAATGTATATTTCTAAATATGAAAATTGAAACAATAAGCGATACAGTCCATAAAATCACATTCAAAAATGAAAGTGAATTGTTATTAATTGGTACTGCTCATATATCTAAAGGTAGTGTTGATGAAGTTGCTTCATACATGGATTCTTTCCAACCAGATAGAGTTTGTATTGAATTAGATAAAACACGTTATAAAAGTAAAGAAGACGATGATAGTTGGTCTAGTACGGCTATTACAAAAGTATTAAAAGAGGGTAAGGGATTTCTTCTTTTAGCAAACATGGCTTTAGCTTCTTTCCAAAAGAGAATGGGAGATCAAACAGGTTCTAAACCTGGTGAAGAAATCCTAGGTGCTGCTAAAATAGCAAAAGAAAAAGATATTCCTTTTTCTTTTTGCGATAGAGAAATTCAAACAACCTTCAAGCGTTCCTGGAGAAAATCAAACTTCTGGAATAAATGTAAATTACTTGCAACCCTAATTTCTGCAGCCTTCAGTAATGAAGAGATAACAGAGGCAGAACTTGAAGAATTGAAAAAAGCAGATGTACTTGAAACAATGCTCAATGAAATGGCATCACAACTCCCTACTGTTAAGAAAGTACTTATAGATGAAAGAGATCAATTCTTGGCTACAAGTATGTATTTAGCACAGGGAGAAAAGAAACTTGGAGTTATTGGAGCTGGACATACTCATGGTATACTAAATTACTTAAAAGCCTTAGATGAAGATGGCGCTAATACAGATTTAACAGAAATTAGTTCTGTTCCTCCAGCAGGGAAGACTGGTAAAGTTTTAAAGTATTTAATACCAACACTAATAATTGGTATAATAGTTTATGGATTTACACAATCTGGCTTTGCAAAAGGCTTTCAGATGTTTGGTTACTGGATAGCTGTAAATGCAATTTTTACAGGTATTGGTGGCAT
>JAENWY010000018.1 GCA_016649775.1 Spirochaetaceae bacterium | reverse complement strand
TATAAAATATATGTATAATAAATATTGGAAAAAAAATATAATCATTAGAGGTGTTGGCAAATGAAAATGTATTTGTTATATTGAATATACAAAATACTATTAAAAGATTAATAAAATATATAAGTTTATCTATTTAAAAATTGTAAGTTAATCAAATTTATTTATTTATTTTTACAATTTTTCGATAAAATTACTTGCTTTTGTACATATTTTAACTAACTTAGTACTAGTTCAAAGTAACTAGTTTGTGTATAATCGTTTAGGTTGTAGTTATAATATGTAATAGTATATACTAGAACTTTAGCAAGTCATATGACTTGCAATTGATAATTACTATAGGTCAAAGCGACCGAAAAGGAAGAAGATAGCATGATTGCTGATAAAAAAATCCAGGAAAGTGAAAATTCCTCAGTCGAGTTGTCCATTACATTGACAGCACAATCCGTAGAAGATGCTTACAAAGCTTTAGTTACTAAATATTCAAAAGATATGGTTATTAAAGGTTTCAGAAAGGGTAAAGCACCAATTAAATTAATTGAATCAAAATATGGTGAAGAACTTCGTAATGAATCAACTTATAAATTGTTAGAAGATGATCTTAAAGTAGCACTTGATGATGTAGAAGAAAAATACAAACCTCTTCCATATTCTACTCCAGTTTTACAAAATGAAGATGATTTATCTCCTTTCAAGCCTAATACAGATATAACTTATTCAGTTGTTTATGATGTATTACCACAGTTTGATGTACCAGAGTATAAGGGTTTAAGCATTGAAGTACCAACCGTTTCAATCAAAAAAGAAAACGTAGATACTGAAATTGAAAAATTAAGAAACCAGAATGCTCTTATTGTTTCAAAAGAAGAACCCGCTAAAGATGGCGATATTGTTACAATCGACTTTGCTGAATTAAATAGTGAAGGCAAAAATGATAGAAATGATTTTACTGTAACAATCGGTACAACTCCATCATTCTTTAATTTAGATGCTGATTTAATCGGTATGAGTACTGATGAAGAAAAAACTGTTTCCAAAGAATTAGCAGCAGATTTTGCTGATGCTGATTATGCAGGCAAAACTGTAGAAATCAAAATTTCTATGAAGGCTGTTAAATTTAACGATATCCCTGAATTAGATGATGACTTTGCTCAAGATGTATCTGAAGACTATGAAACTGTTAAAGACTTAGCTAAAGGTACTAAAAAAACTCTTCAAGAAAGAGCTGAAAGTAAACTAAAGGGATTAAAATTTACTGCAGTCACTGACGCTTTAGTTGAAAAATGTCCTCTTGTAGCACCAAAATCAATGATTGATTACCAAGCTGACCAACAGCTACAGAATTTTGCTCAAAACAATAACATGGATTTAGAAACTCTTACAAAGATTTTTGGAATGCAAGGTCAATCTATTGATCAATTAAAAGAGGCTTGGGTTCCTATGATTCAAAAACAATTAAATGTTGATTTAATCTTAGAAAAGATTAAAGAAGCAGAAAAATTTGAAGTTACAGATGAAGAAATTAAAGAAGCTATGGGTGATACAACAAGCTACTCTCCAGAGCAAACTGATTATGTAAAAGATTATATAACTGAACAAGTTAAATTAGCAAAAGTTAATGATTTCTTAATTGAAAATAATATATTTACTAAGGGTAAAAAACTTAGTTATGATGAACTAATGAATGGTCCTGCAGTAGAAGAAATACCTGCGAAATAAGACAATAATTAGATTTATAAAGTAATATTATCAATCATTATTAGAGGCGGGACTTTATTGTTCCGCCTTTTATCTTAAAAAAATATAAATTAGGAGTAATTTATGGATAAAACAAGAATGCAAACATTAGTTCCTATGGTTGTAGAACAATCCGGTGTAGGAGAACGCTCTTACGATATATTTAGCCGATTACTCAAAGATAGGATTATCTTTCTAGATGGTGAGATTAATGATGCAACTGCAGACCTTATTGTTGCTCAACTCATATTTTTAGAAAGTGAAGATCCATCTAAAGATATTAGTATCTATATCAATAGTCCTGGTGGTAGTGTAACCGCTGGTATGGCAATTTATGATACAATGCAATATATTAAACCTGATGTACAAACTATTTGTATGGGACAAGCAGCTAGTATGGGTGCATTACTACTAACTGCTGGGGCAAAAGGAAAAAGATTTATTCTTCCTTCAGCTAGAGTAATGATCCACCAACCTTGGGGTGGTGTTGAAGGTCAAGCTACTGATATAGCTATTCATACAAAAGAAATCCTTCGCATCAAAAAATTAACTACTGATATCTTAGTTCAATGTACAGGCAAAGATGAACAAACTGTTAAAACAGATGTTGAAAGAGATTATTTTTTAAGTAGCGATGAAGCTCTAGAATATGGATTAATTGACAAGGTAATGAGGAGATAATATGGCATTCGGTACTAAACCACCAAAAGCAAATAATTGTTCATTCTGTGGTAAAGCCGCAGATGATTGTAAACAACTTATAACAGCTAAACACGGTAGTGTTGCAATATGTGATGAATGTGTAGAAAAATGCTATTACATGATTGCAGGTTATCCTTCTTCTAATCCTAGTGAAAATTCAACTATTGATTTAGATGGAGATTCAATTTTTGGAGATGATGGAAGTATTCCAAAACCTAGAGAATTGAAAGCTTATTTAGATGAATATGTAATTGGACAAGAGGATGCTAAGAGAGTATTATCTGTTGCAGTATATAATCACTACAAGAGAGTCAAGTTCCAAGATAAAATCAAAGAAGAAGGTGTTGAATTAGATAAATCCAACATTCTAATGATTGGTCCAACTGGTACTGGTAAAACTTTATTAGCGCAGACACTTGCTAAAAAGCTAAATGTACCATTTGCTATTGCAGATGCAACTACATTAACTGAGGCGGGGTATGTCGGTGAAGATGTCGAAAATATATTACTTAAATTAATTCAAAATGCAAATAATGATATTGAGAAAGCAGAACATGGTATTATCTTTTTAGATGAAATTGATAAAATTGCTAAAAAAGGTGAAAATGTTTCTATAACTCGTGATGTTAGTGGCGAAGGTGTTCAACAAGCTCTTCTAAAGATAATAGAAGGAACCGTTGCATCAGTACCTCCTCAAGGTGGTCGTAAACATCCAAACCAAGAAATGTTAAAAATTGATACAAAAGATATTCTATTCATTTGTGGTGGTGCTTTTGTTGGTCTTGATAAAGTTATTGAAAAAAGAGTTACAACTCAACCAATGGGCTTTGGTGCAACAATTATTTCAAAAGAAGAAAAAGATTTATCAAAACTTTACAAAAAATTATTACCAGATGATTTAGTTAAATTTGGTTTGATACCTGAATTTATTGGTCGTTTACCTATACACGTTTCATTAAATCACTTAACTGAAGAAGATTTAGTGAGAATTGTTGGTGAACCTAAAAACTCAATTATTAAACAATATATAATATCTATGAAACTAGAAGATATTGATCTTGAATTTGAAGACGAAGCAATTAAGGCTATAGCTAAAAAAGCAGTTTCACAAAAAACTGGTGCTAGAGGATTAAGATCTATTGTTGAAAAGCTAATGATCACTATCATGTATGATATTCCTTCACTTGAAGGTGCTAAAAAAGTTGTTATATCAGCTGAATGTGTTACAAAAGGTGTTTCTCCAAAGGTTTATTCTGAAAATGGTATATTAATGCTTGAAGATTTAAACAAGATGGAGATTACTGGTTAATGAACAAATTTTCCTACCCCCCTTTCTCAGAAAAATTACTTAAAGTTTTAAAATCCACTTCCAAAGTAATTATCACCGGACACACAAAACCTGATGGGGATTGTTATAACAGTCAATTAGCTATGGGTCATCTTATGAGAGCACTAGGGTGTAAAGAAGTAATTCTTGCAAACGAAGGTCCTTTTGAAAGAGAAGAAACTAAAATTGTTGAACATTTATTTG
Organism: Spirochaetaceae bacterium; assembly: GCA_016649775.1. Classification (GTDB taxonomy): domain Bacteria; phylum Spirochaetota; class Spirochaetia; order Sphaerochaetales; family Sphaerochaetaceae; genus Pleomorphochaeta. The sequence continues at coordinate 14,004 of JAENWY010000018.1, read as the reverse complement.
AAAAAAAATTAACTGATGAAATGTTATCTAATAGCCCACTACTTATTTTAGTAGATTGCGGTGAACTTAACAGAATTGGTGATTTTAAAAACCAAGTAAAAAATTTAAAAACTGTTGTTTTAGATCATCATCCAACTTCTTTGAGCCAGGGATGGGAATTTAGTTATATTTTCCCAGCATCTATATCTACAACTTTAATTGTTAAAAAATTGTATGATACACTAAATATTGAAATAACACTTGAAGTTGCTTCCCAATTATTCTTTGGATTTGCAACTGATAGTGGTTTCTTCAAATTTATTCCTCCACACAATGGAATTGCTTTAAGAGAAGTTGCAGATTTAATTGAAAAAGGAGCAAGTCCTTCAGAAACTAATGCACTAATGAGTGGTGGAAAACCTTTCCTATACTTAAAAAACACTAGTCTCTTAATTGATAGAACTTCTTTTGTTTGTAATGATGAGGTAGCTTTATCTTATTTTAGACTTTCAGATAACGGAGAGTGTCCAAGTGACTCTTATTACTCCCAAATTATGAGTGTCGAAAATGTTAAAGCTGTATGTGTATTTAAAGAGCTTGAAGGTAAAGTTGTCCTTGGACTAAGAGTTAACTATAATAGTAATTTCAATGTAAGCGCATTTGCACTTACTTATGGTGGCGGAGGACATATCAAAGCTTCCGGTGCTACAATTGAAGGTAATTATCAAGAAATAGTTGATAAGGTTACTAAAGACATTGCCAAAGCTTATTCAAATAAATAAATTAATAATATGTAATCAATATTAAAAATCTCTTATTTTAAGGGATTTTTTTTACCCTTAAATTGTAAAGCCACGTAAAACAGGGTTAAATAACATCAGCAGATAAGTTCATCAACAGTATAACCGTTAATATCAGCTTTCTTGGGAATATACTCCCCGAGTAATCCATTTGTATTCTCATTTGTTCCTCTCTCCCCTGTTGCGGTTAGGAAAGGAAAATAAAATCGAATACCATCAAGCCATTCAGTTACATAAGCATGTAAGGAAAATTCATTACCCCTATGGGGATTTATAGTTTTTAGCAAACCTTCTGGTAGTCCTGTTAGTAAATTTCAATTATCTTATTTGTGCCAGGTCCTGAGGCCTTTCTACAGGTATTTCCTTCTAATAAATAACGAGTAGTTCTATCTAACAAAGTAACCATACAAGACTCTGTAGGTTTCCTTAAAATAGTGTCTGCTTCAATATATCCGTAAACCAATCAATCTATCGTTAGCTTCTTTAGACCTTTCTTCTAAATTATTAATAATAACTATATTTCATCTTTGGTTTTATAAGCGAATACGGGCTATCATTTGAAGTGTTACTTTACAATTCTCTACTAATCGTAGATTTATTTCTTCCTCTGAAATGTTAATATTTTTGTACTGCTTCATATTCAACTCTATGTAATAATAGAATCTTGATAATCTCTATTATACACCTTGTTTCAATATGCTCCACTTCTTGCTTTTTACTCTCGTTGCACTTCGATTGTAAATTCGAGACAAAGCAATTTACAAACGCGAATTTTTGTATACTAATTAAAATATAAATTTGTAAAATCAATTTTTTTCATATATTTTAATTTCCATTTATTAATCATAAATTAATATTAATTCTTTTATTAATTAATCTTGGCTTAATATTCTATTATTTATGCATTACTATATTATGGTAATCAAATGCACAAAAGCACTAGTTTTTATCTCTTTTTTTTCAAAGCTCTTGTCATAATACATAATTGTAATAATTATTAATATATAAATATTGGACATATACAAAACAAAATGTAGAAAAACTTTATAACTTGTAGAACCACTTCGGTCATAACTTTTTTACTAAATATTAAAGGCTTTCTTCATTCATTTTTTTGGCATGGGATATGCAATGTTATTCATGGAGGTGGATTTTAATCCAAATAGAAAAATGAATACACAATATATTAACAAAAGTAAGAAACAAATTAATCAAATTGCAAAAGAGTTAAAAGGGGACAAATATGATATAAATTATTATAGGATATTAGAATATTCAAAAATAATACTTTATCAATTACCAATCAAATACAAATTAATAAGTGAAGAACACATTGGAGAATTTTACTGTGATTATGTTGAAAAAATTCCTTCGTTCATAGAGATATATGATAAATCGAAAAGTAATTATACGACTTTTATTAATACACTAATTTGGAAATGGACAAAATATTTTAGTATAAGAAAAAAAACCTATAGTACTGCACTATTTGTTAAAGAACAAACTTATTATTACTACAAAGCTAGTAGTGAAGATTGTTTTTTAGAATCAGTAGATGAAAATCAAGCTTTTTATATACCTAAATATTATGATACTGTCAGTGAAGATACTCCACACTATGGAAAATTTACAGCATACACAGCCATTGAAAATATGGCTAATGAACAATTAAACAAGGACTTTAATTCAATCATTCTTTCACATAATATAATAACTGAGCCGTTTAACATTGGATATATGGATAGACTTTATGAAAAAATGGGTAATAAAACAATTAGAAAAAGAATTTTAATTTTTATTATGATTTTCCCTGATTTAATTATAGATTATTACATTGCTGAGTGTTCAAAACTATTCAGTGTGAACAGTGAATTAATGTTACAATTATTATCAGCATCAAGACTTTTATTTATTAAAGCTAGTGATCATTTAAATAAAGAAAGGAATAAGGCCTCTAAACAAATGATGAGAATACTTGAATTATCTGCATGGAAAAAAATAGAAAAAAATTATAGAAAAATAGAAGACCTACAAGAAAAAATTGACAGACGAAAAAAATCATATAAACTAGCTTTAGAAGAAATAAATAGACTCAATAATAAACATATTAGTCAAAGAACTTTAGCAAAAGCATTAAATATCAAAAATGGAACAATTTCTTCCTCAATCTTATACGCTAAAATAACTTTGAAAGAATGTTTAGAACTTGATAATAATGGTGATTATTTTTAAATTTTAAATTGTATAAGTTCAAGAGTAAGAATTTCTATTTTTATGTTTAACAACTTAATAAAGTATTTAAATTCCTTGCATTTTAAATAGCTTTTGAGTATATTTTTTATATGAAATTTATTTTAGCAAGTTCAAATAAGCATAAATTAGAAGAGTTAAAACTCTTAATGCCAGATGTAGAAATACTCGAGGCGAATATGGTAGAGGTTGATGAAAATGCATCAACCTTTGTAGAAAATGCATTAATTAAAGCTGAAGCTCTCTATAAAGAGAATAATGGCACTCCAATACTTGCCGATGATTCAGGACTTTGTATTAAAGCATTTGACGGAAAACCTGGTGTAAAGACTGCTCGTTATGGTTCAAAAGAATTTGGCCGAATACTAGAAAGTAGTGAAAGGAATGAATATTTATTGAAAAATATGGCTGGCATTAAAGATAGATCAGCTAGTTTTGTCTGTTCTCTTGTTGCATATTTTTCCCCGAATCAATTCTACACTGTTACAGAAGAAGTAAAAGGTCATATTACAGAAAAGCAAACCAAAGGTGGCGGATTTGGTTATGATCCTGTATTTTATATTGATGAAGTAGGCGCTACTGCAGCGGAATTAACTCAAAGTGAAAAAGGAAAATACAGTCATAGAGGCAAAGCAGCAAGAACTATGAATAAATTATTAAAAAACATGAAGGAAGAAATATAATAATGAAAAGATCAGAAGTCCATTTAAAAGACACTTGGGATTTAACCAAAATATTTGCAACAGACAAAGCTTTTTATGCTGCACTAGAAAAATTTAAAAATGAGGAAATTGTAGAAGCTGAAAAATGGAAAGGCTTATTAGCTAAAAACAAAGAAAACTTATTAAAAGGTTTTGAATGGATGAAAAATTCCAATTTAAAATTGGAAAGTTTATTTGGCTATGCGCAACTAAAATCCTCAGAAGATTCTAGCAATGTAGAAAATCAAAAAATGATTTCTCAAATTTCAAGTATATATGCAATATATCTGTCACAACTGGCCTATTGGGATACAGAAATACTAAGTATAGAAAATCAATTATTAGAGAAATATATTTCTGATCCTGATTTTACTGATATTAGTGTTACTCTTTCAAGATTAAAAAGACAGAAAGAACATATACTAAGTGAAAAAGAAGAAAAAATTTTAGCGGCACAAATGGAAGTAGGTGGTAAGGCTAGTAAAATTTTTAGTGATTTAACAAATGTAGATTTTAAATTTGGTGAAATTAATGGAAAACCATTAACTCAATCAACTTTTGGTATATTTTTAAAAGATAAAGATGAAAATATTAGAAAACAAGCATATGACCAATTATATAAAATTTATGCAGATCATAAATTTACTTTATCAAATGTTTATGAAACCTCAATTAGGCAAGATATCTTTAGTTCAACCGTTAGAGGTTATAAATCTACTCGTGGAAGAAAATTATTTAGTGATAATGTGGATGAAGAAGTATATGATAATCTAATTAAAGAAGTTCATAAGGGACTCCCTATTCTACATCGATATTATAAACTTCGTGCTAGATTAATGGGCAAAGATAAAATTCATCACTATGATGTTTATACTTCTCTAGTTGATGGTTATGAAGCTCACCACAGTTATGAAGAAGCTATTGATTTGATATCTAATGCTATTAAACCATTAGGCGAGGGATATAGAACTACTCTTATTAATGGTTTAACAACTGAAAGATGGGTAGATAAATATGAAAATGATGGAAAAAAATCTGGTGCCTTTTCAAGTGGTACTTACACTAGCAATCCTTATATTTTATTAAATTACAATGAAGAATCTCTTAGAGATATTTTTACTTTAATTCATGAAGGCGGACATTCTATGCACTCTCATTATAGTAATTTGAATAACAATTATTTTAATGCTGATTATACTATATTTGAAGCTGAAGTTGCATCAACCTTTAATGAACAGTTACTTGCTGCTTATTTACTAAAAAAGAGTAAGGACGATAAAGAGAAAGCATATATTTTAGGCAAACAAATTGATGATGTACTTGCTACCCTATTTAGACAAACAATGTTTGCTGAATATGAACATACAATGCATGTTTTAGCTGAAGAAGGAAAACCAATAACTCTAGATATTATGAGAGGCGAATATAAAAAACTTCTTGAATTGTATTTTGGAGATGATGTTATACTTGAAGAAAATAGTGACTTAGAGGGGCTACGAATTCCCCATTTCTATTCCTCTTACTATGTATATAAATATGCAACAGGTATATCTGCTGCAATTGCTTTAAGCAGAAAAGTATTAAACGGCAATGAAGACGACTTAAAGGAATATATGTCCTTCTTGAAAAGTGGTGGAAGTAAATTTCCCATAGATACTTTAAAGATGGCAGGTGTTGATATGAGAAGTCCACAACCAATTGATAATGCTATTAAGCATTTTGAAAATATGCTTAATGAATTTGAATCAATTGTTGGCTAAATTATTTGTATTTAAAAAGATGCAATAAATTAGTTATACATAATAATAGATAGAAGGTAGTAGAATTCTTAATAAAGTATTTTTACTTCCTTCTTTTATTCACTAAAAAAGGCTACTGCATTTTATCATTTTTGCAACAGCCCTAATTTAATTGTAAAATTATTTATTTAAGACGAAATTTTTTACCATCTCCAATATCAATTCCAAGTCCTCTAGCAATATTAACCATTTGGTTATCTTCTTTAATATATTTTAGAGTTCCAGCTACATCTTTTAATTTATTAAAGGTAATCTTATTATCTTTAATAGCTACAGTAGTACCATATTTCTTTTCTAATACTAAACGACCTGCAAAGCTACCCATTTCAGAAGAAAGAATTCTATCGTAGGCACTTGGATTTCCGCCTCTTTGAAGATGACCGGGAACTACAATTCTAGTTTCAACGCCACAATTCTTTTCAATATATGTAGCTAATGCTTTTGTTGATGAAATTTCCCCACCTCTATAGGCAATTCTTTCACTTTTCTTAAGTTTACTTTCTGATTTACTCATAGCTCCTTCTGCTATCGCTATAATATTAAAAGCATGACCTTCTTCAGCTCTTTTTCTAACTGATTTTGCTACAGATGATGGATCATATGGAAATTCTGGGAGTAATATTACATCAGCACCACCTGCTATACCTGCAAAAAGCGTTAACCAACCTACTTTGTTTCCCATTAATTCTACAAACATAGTCCTTCCATGAGAAGCCGCAGTTGTATGAATTCTATCTATACATTCTGTTGCAATATCAACAGCACTATGAAAACCAAAGGTTACATCTGTTCCCGAAATATCATTATCAATGGTTTTTGGAATACCCACGACATTTAAGCCTTCGGCAGATAATAGTCCTGCTGTCTTATGTGTTCCAGCTCCACCTAAAGTAACAAGACAATCTAAATTTAATTTATAATAAGTCTCTTTCATTTTATCTAACTTAGAGACACCATTTCTATCCTCATCTTTCATTAAACTAAAAGGTTGACGTGAAGTACCAAGAATTGTACCACCAACATTTAAGATACCTGACAAATCTTCTTTCTTTAATATTCTTGTTTCATTATTTATCAAACCATAGTAACCATCTATTATGCCAATTAGCTCAACATCATCCATTTGATTCAATACAAATTTACAGAAACCACGAATAACTGCATTCAATCCAGGGCAATCACCACCACTTGTCAAAATACCTATTTTCATTAATTTTCCTCACTATTAGTTCTTGATACCATTCATTTTATACCATATCAATAGCTATTAAAAGAATTAAATTTAAAAAAGACAATTTTTTTATTATTTCTGCAACAAAATTGATATAAATATAATATTACTTTCAAATTATAACTTATTAGTATTTTATAAGTCACTAGAATAATTGGAAATCCCACAGAAAAGTGTCATGACCCGAAAAAATAACTAAGAAACCTTAAATGGACAAAAAAAAAGAACAAGTACAAATCTTAAAAGATTGACTTATTCTATAGTGCGGACAACTGGACTTGAACCAGCACAAGCTTTCGCCCACTAGCACCTCAAGCTAGCGTGTCTACCAATTCCACCATGTCCGCAAAAAACATAACGTTTAGGTAATTCAGAAATTACCATTAGTGTAAACTTTGGTCAATAGGTTTTAAGAAATTAATATTTTTTTTGCTTTTTCACTTATATTATTTTTGAGGACATGGTGTAATAATTCATAATAGTTATTGCTATATGCCAGATTTAATTCTATTTTGTAAAGAAGTATTAATAATAAATATTATCAAACAAGGAGCACTAATTATGAAAATTGCAATGGTAATACTTGATAAAAAATTAGATTCAAAACTAGATCAACCATTTGTAAGAGCTTACTATTTTTTGATACATGACACAGAAATAAATAAGAATAAACTTATTGATAATCTTGCAATTAAGGTTACAGGTGGAGCTGGTATTAAAGTTGCCCAAACTTTAGTAGATAAAAAAATCGACATACTAATTGTTTTTCGCCTAGGAGAAAATCCTGTTAAAATATTAGAAGGTGGAAATATACAATTATTTAGAACAGTTGATGAAACAGCACAGAAAAATCTTGAAAAATTTAAAAATGGTGAATTAATTAAACTAGAAGAATTCCACCTTAGCTATTAAACAACAGGAAGTCTTTTTAAGCTTTGAAATAATTGATAGTATTAGACAAAATAAGAGAGCAAGTAATTGCAAAAGATATTAGCAGTTATTTGACAATATTATTTAGCAATAACACTTCATAACAGGGCAACTATTTAATAATAAAATTTTAGGTGATCTTTAAACTCTTTTTCCTTGTTTTTGTCTATAAAAAGTATAACCGCTGTGCAAAAAGTGATTTATTAATAAAAAGCTATTGTATAAAAATTGATATGATTGCTTTTTATGAATAGTAGAATGTTATTAAATATAATGATAACTTATGATAAATGAAAGAATATATAAAAAATAATGCTAAAGCTTGGGATTTTGAATCTTCAAATAATAATTTTTGGACTGTCAGTGCGAGCAAAAAATCAATTGAAAATGCTAAAAATGGCAATATTGAGGTTTATTTGACCCCAATGAAATTTGTTAAAAAAAGTTGGATTTCTCAAATCAAAGGGAAAAAAATATTGGCACTTGCATGTGGTGGTGGACAACAAAGTATTATCTTTAGTGCCGCCGGAGCAGATGTAACAGTATTAGATATTAGCAAAAATCAAATAGACAATGATATTAAAGTAGCTAACGAAAATAGATTAAAACTAAAAACTTTAGTTGGTGATATGCAAGACTTATCAATGTTTAAAGACAATACTTTTGATATGATTTACAATCCGACTTCTACTTGCTTTATAGATGATCTTCAAACTACTTATAATGAATGCTATCGTGTTCTTAAAGTTGGTGGCACATTATTAACAAGTGCTACAAATCCAGCACTTTATCTGTTTGATGAAAAAAAAGAATTAAAGGGAACGTTAAAAATTAAATACACAATTCCTTATTCAGACATAAAAAGTCTTAGTGAAAAGAAAATTACTAAAATGATTGAAAAGCATGATACTTTTGAATTTAGTCACACATGGGATGTATTACTCGGTGGTTTATTTAAAGCAGGTTTCATAGTTGAAGATATGTATAGTGATTATTCTGGTTTTGAAATCGTCGATAGTTTTATTCACGATTGTTATTTCGCCTTAAGAGCTAAGAAAATCCAATAAATATATATAATTATTGATAAGAATATAAAACCTTAGTATCTTATAAAAAAAACAAGGAATATTAATGATAAATTATATACAAAAATTAATAGTAGTAAGTGATGTTGAAAACCTAGCACCTTTTGCGATGAGACACACAAAGATATCAAAACTAAATAAACTAATGAGTGAAGCTTTTAACATAAATGGTATTGGAAGTTCTATTTATTTATCTATATGTGCACAACTCTATGATTTATATTCAGAAGATGAAGATTATGAACAAGCTTATAATATAGCATTAAACATTTATCAAGGAAGTATTGAATTAAATAATGAAACGATAAAGACAGAAGCAATAATTAACCTTATTGAGGCAGATCTAAATATTAATGATATTCTTGAAGCAAAAAAATATTATAGTAAATTAAATATTCATGAGGATAATTTCTATTATCCTCAATATTTAGTATGTAAATCACAAATGGCTGAATTAGAAAAAAATGTTAAAAATGAGACAGATTATCTAAGAGCAGCTTATAATTGTAGCATTAAAGTTGATAATCCAATTGATATTCAAATTAATATTCTATGTGCTTTATGTTTAAGTTTTGAAAAAAATAAAATTTTTGAAAAAGCATTCCACGCATATATAGAATTATCCAATCAAATAGCACAAAACAACTATCAACTTACAAATGAACAACAACTTTCACTTAATGTTCGTATAGCCAATCTTGCTGGTATTTCAAAAAACTATAATTATGCTCTTGAAATTTTTTCAACACTATCAAATGTAACAAATAAAATACTAAGGGAAAACCATCCATTAAAAAAAATTATTAATGATAAATTTGAAATCATAAAAACATTTTATAAAAATCAAACAAATATTTAATTTTTAAACCCAAACAAATTTTATTATAATAAAAATATCCCTGAAAAATTTTTTTGGGATATTTTTACTTTTTAAAAACAATTTTCAATCATATTTATACTATACTTAAATTATGTGATAATTCTTTAAGTGAAGCTTCTCCTATAATAGAATTTTTCTGTAAAGGAACAGAAACAATTGGAACATCTTTAAAAATTCCAGATATTTTTTCCTTCCATTCATTATTTCCACAAGCCTTATTAATTACAATTTTACTTAATTTAAAATTTAATTCATCAAGTTGATTTTTTATTAATAAACTTTCCGAAAGACTTAATTCATCTTCATTCATAACTAAAATTAATTCTGTAATTGACGAGTCTGCAAGATTTAAATTTAATTTTTCATAGCGTGTTTTCATATTTTGTAGTCTTTTAAAAACTGGATCATCTTCTACTTTATCTAAATGATCTTTTCTAATTCGGGCTACTGTATTTTTCTTATCTATAATTTGAACTCTCATCTCAGATAATGCCTTAATCCAATTAATATTAACCTGGGGTAAGGCAAGTGTCTTTAAGGTCAATGCAGTTGGAGGAGTATCAATTATAATTGAGTCATAAGATTTTTTTAAATAGCAATCTTCTAATATTAATAAAGATGCGTACTCCTCTGTTCCTGGAGAATACTTTAATATGGAAAAATATTTTTCCATATTTAAAGATTGTTGATAATGATAAATATTTAGTAGGGTATTCTTGATTCCTTTAATATATTCTCTACTTTTGCCAGGTAAATCAGCTTCAGCAACATATAAATTATCAAACATCTTTTTTTCTTTTTTAGTTAACTTTGTTGTAAAAATATCATGCAAATTATGAGCAGGATCCATTGATACTAAAAATACTTTACTTGCAGTCGATATACTATTAACGGCTTCTAATGATGAACATGTTGATTTACCAACGCCACCTTTTCCTATAAAAATTTTATATTTGCCCATATTTTACTCCTAAGGTTCTCCGATAATGCTTGCAATTTCACTTAGACCATTTCCAGTCTGTGTTGCGCGAAGTACCATTCTCTCATAATCATCTTTCATTAGGGGAAGAAGCTCCATAGTTACAGCTATAGGAGGAGAAGGAAGACCTATTGCATCACCAAAAAGAATTAATGTAAACATGTGCTCCATCTCTCTTGCCTCATATTCTATTTGATCTGTAGCCTTATGCCTATTTGCAATTTCTACTCCGGCGAGGAAAGCTTTTATGGTTCTAACTTTTTTATTGCTATTAAATTTATCTTTAATTGACAATTGATACTCCTCTTCTATTTACGGTTTTTATAATCTTCAACATTAAATTCAATCAATTCTATTTCTAATGTTTTTCTACTTGGTATTAAGGAATAAATTCCATAAAGAGTGCATAATAATGAAACTGTAAGTAAGCCTTCATATATTAAAGCATAATAACCATATAATGTAAAAACAGAGCCAATAAAAACACTTAATAAAACTATATTTTTAAATTGTAAATATTTCTTTTTTCTTATTGTTCCATTTGTTTTTACATCATTGAAAGTTAATAATCTAATAACAATTGGAATACAAACAGAAAATATTACAGCAGAAACAAAACAAATCATAGAGAGGCTATAACTTGCAATTTCTAAAATACTCCTATTAATTTTGTGATTCATAAAAATAGCACCAACTAATATTAATAATATTACACATATAATAATAAAACGATTTCTTAAAATCCGATAAATTTCTTTCACCATAAAATACACTCCTAATAAAACTTAAATAAGTAGATAAATTAAATAATTCACTAAAAAATTTTTTTATAAAGCTTCTGATTGAATTATACTACTTTTTTACGATTATTTTAAAAATAAACAATTTTTGTTTCTATGTAATGGATAATCCACTAAAATTTTTAAAATATATATTTAGTCATTTTAAAGAAAACCGAAATAAGAAATTTATATCTCATCTCGGTTTAATTTTTGAAAACAAAGTTTTCATAGATTATTTATTAATCAACTTTTTCTTTTTTTACTATGGCAATAATACTGCAAATTCCAACATAAGCTGCAATTACAATAATTATAAAGTTAACAATAGCTAATAATACACTACCCTTACTAATATAAGAGAGTTGATTTTCAACTAATGCCCATAATGTCATTACAAACATAAACAATGCAGGTATGAAGGTTGCTAAGTATTTCTTTCCACCACGACCTCTTAAATATACTGAACCAGCAAAGAGCGCTAAAGCAGCAAGAGTTTGGTTATTAGCACCGAATAATGGCCATAATACAGTTGCTCCAACGGCAGTAATTAAACCATCTGCTGTTCTAGGACCAGAGAAAGCTAATAAAGCAGCAGCAATTATTGCTATAGCAGTTGCACCATATTTATTAGTATACCAATGTCCATTATCACTTCCTACACGATTACTTGTAGTTAATAATTCTTGAATAACATATCTTTGAAGACGTGTTGTTGTATCTAAAGAAGTACCTGCAAATGATGCTACAAAAACACCCATGATTACAGCAGCAATTCCAGAAGGAATTCCTAAGGTTTCAATAATATTTGAAGAACCTTCAATAAATGCTGTTGTTGCAGGAGTTAGTCCGTAGGAACCATAGAAACCACTCCAAATTTGAGCATCTGTACCTTTTGCAGCAAGACCTAAACCAGCACAACAAGCAATTATTACAAGAACTGCTAAAGCACCTTCCATTAACATAGATCCATAACCAACAAATAATGCATCTTCTTCTGATGAAACTTGTTTTGAAGTTGTTCCAGAAGCAACTACAGAGTGGAACCCTGATATAGCACCACAGGCAATTGTAATAAACAAGAAAGGCCATAAACTAGGAGCACCTTTAGGACTAGCTATTATAGCAGGAGCTATTAAGTGTAATCCACCGTTGAAAGGGGCAACCAAAACACCAACAACTAATAGGCCCATTGCAATAAATAATTCCCAAGCATTCATATAATCACGAGGTTGTAATAAAGTTGTAACAGGTAGTACTGAAGCTATAAAAGCATAAATCAACAAAATAATTGTCCAAACTGCAATAGGGTCAAACATTCCTAAGGAACCAACATGAACAGGAAAGAATACACCAAGAATAACTGTTACATACATGGCAAATACTGCCCAGAAAGTACCTACAGTTGTTTTAATACCTTTTTTATATAAAGCCCAACCTAAAGCAAGAGCAATTGGAATTTCAAACCAAAAAGGGAAAACAGAACCAGGATATTGACTAAAAACAGCTGCCATAACTTTACCAAGAATAGCAATGAAAAGCCATAATTCAATAAATACAATTAAAAAGAAAGCAACCTTAATTTTCTTACCGATAACTTCAGTTGCAACTTCACTAATTGATTTTCCTTGATGTCTTAAAGAAAGAATTAATGATGAAAAGTCTTGTACAGCACCCATAACAATTGAACCAACAAAGACCCAAATTAAAGCTGGTAACCAGCCCCAAATAACTGCGATGGCAGGTCCGACAATAGGTCCTGTACCTGCGATAGAAGTAAAGTGATGACCAAAAATAATGCCCCTTTTAGTTGGTACATAGTCCACACCATCTTCAAATTCAATTGCAGGGGTTTTATTTGCATTAGAAATTTCAAAAATTCTTTTACCAATAAACTTACCATAGATTTTATAGGCAATAATATAACCTACAAAAGCTAATACCATAATTAATACAACATCCATTTCTTTCTCCTTTTGATTTCAATATCATAATCTTGAAAAGTTCCATACAACAATCAAGTTTTTAAACACAATAATGATAAAATATTAATCAAAACATACAAAAATATTTTATTTTATAAAAAAAACAACTAAATTACTCTATAAAATATTTTAAATACTTTAAACAGATTACACCCGATTTAAGGAGAATGCAACAAAAAATAATATTTTTGAACATCTTATATTGCAGGATGTTGCTAATTATTCAGTAATTTCGACATCAAATATTGAAAGGTGTTGCTATTTTATCTTAAAAAACTTTAATAGGAATCATCGATAATTGTTTCTAAGATGTGTGTATGGTCGATGCGGTAGTCTCCGTATTCCATCTTAGAAACTTTAAAAGGCTACCAACCAATGAGCAATATAAAACAATCCAGTTCTAGGAGAAAAAATCCTTGGACATTGGAAGAAGAAAATGAAGACTTTAAAGTGGAAGATCTTACGCTACTTGAAAAATTAATCGATGAGAAAAACAAATCCATCTATGAATTTAGACATCCTAAATTATTAGGATCTAGTGAAATATGTTTTTTAAATTCTATGGTACCTACTAAATGTCCTTACTGTAATTCTAAAAATTTTAAT
>JAENWY010000202.1 GCA_016649775.1 Spirochaetaceae bacterium | reverse complement strand
TTATATAATAAGAAAATAGTACATAAATAATTCATTATTAATTTATTATTTGACTTGGTATTAATTTTATGATAATGTAAATATTGTCCGACAACAATAACAATTTATTAAGAGGTAGCTACATATGAAGCTCAATTATATAACCCATATATCAATAATTATCAAAGATGCTGAAAAATCTATTTATTTTTACTCTATGGTTTTAAAACTACCTTTAACTAAGACAGTTAATAAACCAAATCAGATTTTAAGATATTTCAAAATCAATAATGAACAAGAGCTTGAATTAAATGAATATCTTTATGAAGTTGGTACATATAAAGGTAAATTAAACGATAAGGGTAAATATAGGCATATTGCTTTTAATGTTGATAATATTGAAGAATGGCAAGATTATCTAGAAAAGGAAGGTTATCCTTTTCATATACCAGTAGCTATAGATACATATTTAAAGATAAAGAGTGGTTTATTTCTTGATCCCAATGGAGTTGAAATTGAATTAGTAGAAAAATTAAACTAATATTTTATATTAGATATTAGAACGTCCCAATATGTATATTTGATTAATAATGAAAAGTTTAAGCAAGATCAAAAAATTGATTTAGAAATTGAAATAAATAATTTTCAGTATTCTTTTTGATCAATCACTTTTCTAACAACCTTCAAAAGAGTATCAGAATCACCAACATTTCCTGGGAAAATAACATAAGGCAAATTTGGAAATTTACTATCAAAACCTGTATTCCATACAGGAATTCCTTTTTCAATCTGACCTAAAACTATGGCTTTTTTAACTTGTAAAGCTTTTGTTCCAATATCACTTGAGGTTATTCCCCCCTTTGCAACTATAAAGCTTGGTCTGCTTTCTAGATTAGATACTATAGATGTTAATGCATCAGATATTTTTACCCTGAGGCTTAAATTCTTCTCTTTATCATCAGATGGAAAATCAACACGTTCTCTATTGGTATAAACAACAACACTAATGCTTTTTAGTATAGAATCTTCAAGAATTCCATCAACTCTGTCAACTTCTTTATCTAAATCATCAGTTAAAACTAAATGTTGATTAAATTCAACAAATTTTAGACTTCTATCAGTCTTCAATAACTCAAGTTGCTCTGTTGTCTTTTTAACATGAGATCCAATAATAACAACCCCGCCATTAGTATTTCCTCTCTCAATTTGTTATTATATCTTTGTACCTTTTTTTATTAGTTAAAGAAGGAAAGAGCACCTTTAAATAGTTTGCCATAACTCTCATATAGTGGGTAGTTCTGATACAAATCTTTTTGACATCTCTCAGAGTGTCCCATTTTACCAAGAATTCTACCATCTTTTGAACAAATACTTTCAATTGCCCATACAGAACCACTTGGATTATATAGAATCTTTGAAGAAGCATTATTATCTAAATCTACAGATTGTTTAGATATTTGACCATTAGCTTTTAATTCATTTAAAACCTTATCATTTGCTATGAATCTACCCTCACCAGGACTGATAGGAACAGTTACAACTTCTCCAACCTTGTATTGTGATAACCAAGGACTTGGATTGAACTAACTCTAGTTTTAACTAATGCTGATTGGTGACAATTTATATTGTTAAAAGATGAATTGAACGAAATAGTAACTTGAGACAAATTTATAGCTTAATAGCACTTCATTCCTTAATTATAAATGGGTTGAAATTGATTTATTAGAAACCTATAGATAAAGAGCCTAGTCTTTCTCCTCTAAAGTATTAAATATATTTATCGAAAAATATTTCTGTTTGCTACTTGTTGGTTTGTTAGGAATAGTCATTTGCAAACATCCAGAAGAAAGCAAAGGAGTCAAAATTTCTTTAGAAAAATATTTTCTATCGTTTATTTCCATTTCATCTCTTATTTCTTTTGCACTTCTTGGAATCTCACAAAATTTAAGTATTTGAAGAGATCTTTCATCTAAATTGTTTTTAGATTTCGACTTGAGGGGTACTTGGGGGGTTGAATATAAGTTCTACTTCTAAATACTACATGAACGAAATCTTCTTCCTGAATAAATTCAACATTTTCTATATCATTTCTATAATATTCTTTAATCCTTATAAATTCTGTTCCACTTCTTTCCATATATTTTAATCGACTCAATACATCTGCAAGTTTTTTATTACGCCTTTCACTTGAAGGAAATCTCATTTGAGAAATTTGTTCAATTGACGTTTCTCCAAGAGGCCTACCTACAGATCCAATTTCAATTCTATCATCATAAATAAAAACGTCAACTTGGGTTCCTAATTTAGCATAATCTCTATGTACCATAGCATTAATAATAACTTCTCTTATTGCTTCTAATTGATACTCTGTGGTTTCTTCCCTAATATCATTAATGATTTTTCCAATTTGTAGGCATTTGCATCTGCCATTCGTTTTACATAACAAAGTTCATAAGCTTTCCCTATACATTTAGAAAACAGTTCAGCTAGTTTAACACATCCATCAACACCGTGGGGTATAATATCTGTAGGATTTATTGCAAACACTCCTTAACAATTTAAAATTAATTAGTTGTTATTA
This sequence comes from Spirochaetaceae bacterium, assembly GCA_016649775.1. GTDB lineage: Bacteria > Spirochaetota > Spirochaetia > Sphaerochaetales > Sphaerochaetaceae > Pleomorphochaeta. Next base: position 1,579 of record JAENWY010000202.1, on the reverse strand, counting down.
TACTAGTTTAATTCAGTTATTTAAACAGTTTATGGTCATATAATAGCTAATAAGAAAGAGAGAGGAATTACCCTCTCCCAATTTGTTATTATAGATTTCAATTTTTTAATTAGTTAAAATAGGAAAGGGCACCTTTAAATAGTTTGTCATCACTCTCATATAGTGGGTAGTTTTGATACAAATCTTTTTGACATCTCTCAGAGTGTCCCATTTTACCAAGAATTCTACCATCTTTTGAACAGATACTTTCAATTGCCCATACAGAACCATTGGGATTATATAGAATCTTTGAAGACGCTTGATTATCTAGATCAACATATTGTTGAACTATTTGGCCATTAGCTTTTAATTCAGCTAATACTTTATCATTTGCTACGAATTTTCCCTCTCCATGACTGATTGGAACAGTTACAACTTCTCCAACCTCGTATTGTGATAACCAAGGACTTAGGATTGAACTAACTCTAGTTCTAACTAATGATGATTGGTGGCGATTGATATTATTAAAGGTAAGTGTCGGACTATTATCATCTAAATCTCTGATACTACCATATGGTAGCAATCCTGATTTAATTAATGCTTGGAAGCCATTACATATTCCAAGAACTAAGCCTTGTCTCTCATCTATTAAGTTACTTAAGTTCTCTCTAATTTGTGGAGAAGATAAGAAACTTGCAATAAATTTAGCACTACCTTCAGGTTGATCACCTGCAGAGAAGCCTCCAGGAATGAACAAAATCTGTGATTCTTTTAACTTATCACTGAAACTTTTAGCACTCTCTGATAAGCCTCTAGCATCCATTGTATTAATAATTACAGTTTCACACTCAAGGCCAACTCTCTCAATAGCTCTCATGCTATCTATTTCACAGTTTGTACCAGGGAAAGAGGGAATTAATACTTTAGCTTTAGCCACTCTATTTTTAGCAACAATAATATTCTTTGCTTGATAAGAGATTGTTTCACATTCTCTCTCTTCTTTAGCATTAAGAGGATAAACCTTTTCTAATACATTAAAAGATAAATCTTCAATTTCTTGTAGTGATATTTCTTCTTCTCCATAATAGAGTGAATAATTCTTTGTAGTTTCACCAATGTTCATTATATCTAATTCTAATTCATTAGCTAAATTTTCAAATTGTTCCATATCATCTATTTCAAATAATATTGAACCAATACTAACATCAAATAAATCAACAGATGGATCAATTAAACTACCAATTTTATTTCCCATTCCCATGGATACAACAGCTTGAGCTAATTTACCACGAGTTAGTGAGTAGGATGATAATACAGTGTTACTGTGTGTGATTTTTTCTATCTTAGCAAAGTATCCTCTTTGATTTTCTTCAGAAATATTAACTAAAACTAAGGGTGAGTTATATTTCATAAATACAGAGGGTATTATGTTATTAACATCTCCAGTTGATACTGCAAATGATACAAGGGTATTAGGTACATTTAGATTTTCAAAGCTTCCACTCATAGAATCTTTACCACCTATTGCGGCTACTTTTAATTCTTCTTGAGCTTTAAAAGCTCCAAGTAATGCAGCAAAGGGAGCACCCCATTTTTCACT
>JAENWY010000354.1 GCA_016649775.1 Spirochaetaceae bacterium | reverse complement strand
GCAAAAATTGATACTGGTAGCAATAAAACTGTTAATAATAAAATATGCAAAATTAATTTATTTTTATTTTCCATGAATAAAGAATAATCAATGAGACATAAGTTGTCAATAAAATTGGTTTGTTATATAATCTAATTGTAATAATTGTAATAATTAGAATTGATATTATTATAAATACTTTGATTGATTTTTATTATATACAAATAGGCTAGCCTTTAGTTAAGGGTAATTTTATTGTAATATTCATTTGATATGTTTTAAATAAATTTATAGGAAAGATTATAAAAATATTTATTAAAAATTAGACTATGAATAAAGAATATGCTAATTTAATAATATAAAGGAAAACACTAAATGACAAAAAAATATAAACTAGGATTATTGTTTTTTACCTTATTTGCACTATTAAATATAAATCTTTATGCAGATAGTCAATTTGAAGATACTAGTATTTATTATACAAGTGTTGGAGGTGCCTTTCAATATGGAACGGGGACGGATAAAACTGTTTCACTCCCAATTGAGGAATACTATACTCCTCCTAATTCTTCCTCTTTACCAAAGTTTAAACTCAAGTCACAATCTTCCGATGAAATTGGTTATAGTTTTTTAGAAAATCCTGTAAGAACTTTATCTTCTTATCAAACAGATTATTATGAATTAGGAGAAGTAAAAGAAAGTGAACATTTTTTTCTAACCTATTCAGGGACATCAAAGAGTACAGAAAAATATTATATAGATATATATTACTTACCAAATTTTTATTCGAAGGTTTCAGGAACAGAGAAAAACAAAACAAACATAAATATAAATCTTAATGTTAATTGGCTTTATAACTCAAATAATGGAGTTCTGCACAAGTTCTACCGAACTGTAGATAATAAAATAAGTGATATTAGATATCCTTATAATACTTCAGATCATTATCGATATTCTGAATTTTATTTACATATAGCCAATAAATATCAATATATTCCTAATATGTTGGAATTCTATTTCACATGGAATACTACTACACTTAAAGCTATTAATGATTTTTCAAGTGATAATAATAATGGCTATCAATTTGTTGGACACCAGCCAGTATCCTCTAATGTTATTTTTAGTGTTACATCAGATTAAATTTAAATAATTTTTATATACATAAATTTAGGCTCATTCTTATTTTATGGTGAGTTTTTTCTGTGACTTAATTACATATATATCTTTTAAAATACACTACTAATATACTAATACCCTTGAGAGGATGAATAATGAGTAAAAAAGCCCACAGATTGTATAGTATTTTAGAAGGTTACAAATTAATGTATAAAGCCTTTAAGTCGATGAAAATTTATTCTAATGCTTCGAAAAGTAATTTAATTTCAAAAGATTTTAGTGAAAGAATAATGCTTGCAGTTACTGATGTTAATGGTTGTGCAATGTGTAGTTATGCTCATACTAAAATGGCACTAGAGGCTGGATTAAATGGTGATGAAATCAAAAATCTATTAGCAGGAGCCTTTGATGATGTTCCTTCTGAGGAATTAGTTGCAATTATGTATGCACAACACTTTGCAGAAACAAGAGGATTGCCTAGCAAGAAAAGTAAAGAAGACTTAATTGATACCTATGGGATAGCAAAGAGCAATGCCATTAGTGCAAGTATTAATATAATTATGATGGGAAATGCCTATGGTATTCCCTTAGGATCCTTACTATCAAGATTTATGAATAATCAAGCCACTAAAAGAGATAGTAGGTCTAATCCTTTCTATGAGATATTTATGTTATTAAGTGTAGTAGTCTTTTT
>JAENWY010000219.1 GCA_016649775.1 Spirochaetaceae bacterium | reverse complement strand
GATAGAGAGGACTGACAAATAGCTACACCTTCAAGAAGTTCACATGCACAATTAGATCCATTTCGGAGTAAATCTAATATTTGAAGTCGCTTCTCATCACAAATGGCTTTAAATACCTTTGAATTATTTTTATTCAATGATTCCATACTATTACCTCATATCGAAATTATTCGATATATTAAATATAGAGTTCATATCGAATTTTGTCAATATGAAATAATTATATGAATTAGCACAAGAATACAGTTAATGACTATTTTCAGTCATTACTTACAATTTGATTTTACTTATTGAATAAACGGAAATATGAGCTATCGTATGTTCAAGAGTTCCTGTACAACTGTCTGAGGAATAACTTAATCTTTAACATTGGGTAGACCTACTATGCGTTTACTACCATTATATTTAGGTGTTTCAACTCTCTTAGTAGGCATTGGCCTATAAATTCGTGCAACTATTCTACTACGAGCTTCATCAAATAATTTGACTTTTTCATCAAGTTCCTTTTCTGTACGGTTTAAGAGATCTACACAAACATTATCTATTTCTAGCACCTTTATTGCTTCGTACTTTCTTTGTGGCTCTCTTAAGATTCTCGTTAGAAATTAGCTTAGTACACAGTTCTGTGTTTGGTATTCCCTTGTCTTTTTTTCTCACGTTTTACTCTTATACCCTCAGACTTTACTACATACGCTCAGTAACTTGCATTTGGTTTTCATGCAGTTAAAGACCTTTGTAACTTTTCTTAGACTTAACCTGTGGGTATAGCCTTATAATCAGTTTCTGTTCGTAAAATCAGAATTTTGCTAATTGATTTCTTCACACATAAACTCACAATTATGCACTGGCCATTCGCTAGTAGTTTGTAGTCGTCTAAGACTCCGGATTACCCACAGTGGACTTTCACCACAAAGAATTTACCCATTCAGGGCAAACAAAAAGCACCCTTTGAATTCCTAATTGAGAATTAGCAGAGTACTTTGTTTTATTCATCCGATTCTATTTTTTCATAATATCTGCTATACAGGATAACTTTGCTTTTACCGTTGTAATACCTACCTTTTTTTTAGTAGTTCTACAAATTCAAAAACAATATCCTTTTGATATTTATCTTTTAAACAGCATAAAAAATTTCATTTTTTTCCACTATAAATACCCTTTCCTTATGCCTCTAACTTTCTAATTTTTACCCGTTTTTTCTCAAACACCACAATATCTTGCGGTATTTATGACTTATTTATCGTTTTTATTATAACGTGTCAATAAAACAATATTTTCAATGTGAGTAGTATAAGGGAACATATCAATAGGTTGAATTCCAACAACATCATATTCATTACTTTTATTTAGAATCTTTAAATCTCTATCTAAAGTATTCATATTACAAGAAATGTAGACTATGGTTTTAGGAGATAATTTTAACACAGAGATTAAGAAACTAGTATCACTTCCAGATCTTGGTGGATCCATAAATAAAACATCAATTTTTTCTTTACTAGCTGCCAATTCACTAATATATTGAGAAGCATCAGCACATACAAATTCAGCATTTTCAATACCATTTTTAAAAGCATTAAGTCTTGCATCATCAACTGCTTGGGCATTCACTTCAACACCTATTAATTTTTTAATACCTTGTTTTGCGGCAATTAAACCAATAGTACCTGTACCACAATAAGCATCAAGAACAACATCATCTTTATTTAGTCTTGCCATATTCATAACAATGTTATACATCTTTTCAGCTTGTACAGAATTAACTTGATAAAAGGATTTAGGAGATATTCTAAATTTCATCCCACACAATTCGTCTTCAATATAACCTTTACCATATAATATCTGCTCAGGGTCATCTGATAAAACCATGCTTGTTTTCCCATCATTATAATTTAGTAATATCGATTTAATATTAGAGTGTTCTTGTTTTAATAAAGAAACAAAAGTTTTAAGACTATTAATAATTGGAGAACCACATATTAAAACAACCATAACTTGGTTTGTTCTAATTGCCTTTCTAATTAAGACGTGACGTATAACCCCTCGTCCATTATCTTCATTATAGGGAAGAATAGAAAACTTCTTCATTAAATGTCTTATAGTTTGAAGTATTTGATCAGACTCTTCATCTTGAATCATACAATCATGTATAGAAATTACTCGGTGAGTTCCACTTTGGTATATACCACTTACTATTTTACCTTTTTGTTGATCAAAAACTACTTGCGTTTTATTACGATAATTTGTTGGATTATCCATAGGAACAATAGGAGCTATTCTACCCCAATTATCTAAAGCCTTGTAGACCTCATCCATTTTATAATTTAACTGATCTTTGTAAGATAAAGACTGTAACTGACAACCACCACATTTATGTGCTAAAGGACATACCGAATATTTTTTCATATGCCTATATTCAAATCCTTTGACTATTTTGTCAATAAGGAATTAATTAAAATCACCAATATTTATTAATCAATTTAGTTTAGACTCAAAATATTTTTCTTTAATTATTAATAACATCATATCTTCAATTATTTTATCCTTGACTGATATTGCCTCTTTGATTAATATACCACAGTCTCTAATTATATTAGCAATGCTAATACCTAGTGAATTCAAATACTCTTAAAGTTGTAAATTATCTATTGTGTATACGTAGTCAAAAGAAATATTTAGAGATTATTATATTCATGAATAAGTTGTCTAAGATATTGTTAAAATCCCAAATAATAAGAATAGGTGTCCACAATCTTATGCAAAAAAAATTGTCATATAATTGTCTATCTAATAATCAATTATAGGGCAATATTAAAAATATAGTGTCAAACAAATTTTATCAAATAATTAGAAAAGAGAAGCCTTTTCTTTGACCAAAGATAATATTCTAGCTTGAGATAATTTAGACCCAGGAAGTATAGTTTCTTTAATTATTTCATCACATACTTTTACTATTTCCGAATGACTTAATCGTTGAGATTGAAATATTAACTGTGAAGAAGCTACAAAATCTTCTTGAAAGTGTGATAATTTAGATTTATAAATATGCTCTATTTCTTCTTGGGAAGGCATATTAAAATAAAGAACATCATCAAAGGTTTTTAGTGAAGAATTAGCTATCAAATTTTTATTATTTGTAATTATTATAATAATACTATTAGAAAAATCTTGCTCAATAAATTGTAAAAAAGCAGTAAGAAAGTTCTTATCTATTATAAAAAATCTGTCAAGTTCATCAAAAAGATAAACACCCTTAGAAGTATTAATTGAATTAAAAAGATTTCTTAATTTTGAGCTTGTTTCACCCATATATTTTAAAACCATTTTATCCATTTGGACAACATATAGTGGCAGATTTAATTCAGATGCAATAACTGAAGCTGTGTAAGTTTTACCAGTGCCCTTGTTTCCTTCAAAAAGTATCTTGCGACGGGAAGACCTACCATACGCTTTAAATTTTTGTGAATTCCTGTATTCATTTAGAAGTCTTCTAATTCTATCATGAATATCTGTCGATACTATTAAATCTGATAAATTATCTTCAGGCTCATACTTTGTAATAATATGGCTTTTTTGTATTTGATTAAGTAGAACGGTAGGGGTTTTTCTATTTGATTCTGCCAAGTTTTTAAGTTCTTGAGAAAACGCTAATTGATCAACTATAGCTTCATCTTCTGCAAGTTTTAAAACAATAGATTTAAATTTTTCTTCATTTTTATCATTATGAGCTTGTATTAAACCCTTAATTTGCTCCTCAGATATCATAATATAGGTCCTCCACATTTCTCCTTTCATTTAAATTACTTACTATATATAACTTTATTATATTGTTGAATTTATTGCAATTACAAATAT
>JAENWY010000109.1 GCA_016649775.1 Spirochaetaceae bacterium | reverse complement strand
ATCAGGTACATATTTTAAATTGATATTAGTTTATGAAGTTGCCTTCTTCAATTATAATTTGACCATTAATACTAATTATAGTTTCTTTATTCCCAATTGGTACCACTAATTGAATAAGTGATTCTTCAACATTTAAGTCTTCTAAATCGCTATTGTAAAATAATGCATCTAGTGTATCAATATTAATTCCACCAAATATTATTGAAGTACAATTTTCCATTGCAAAAAAGGGGTGAGTATTAATACTTAAATATTGAGACTCAATTGAATCCTCATCACTAAGTGCAATACCACTAACAATATTTGCATTTATATCACTTTCAAAAAATACATTGAGTGCATCATAACCTTCAGAAGCACTAAAATCAGTTACTCTACCATTATCGATGGTAAAAGATGCATTTTTTACAATTTTTCCAAATAAATGAAAATTTCTACTAGCACTAATAATTCCAACCCCACTTTTATTATCAAGTGTAGTGTGAAGATTTTGACTTGGAAGTTTGTGATAAAATTCTCTATTATCTCTTAGTTTTGTAATACCACCAGCCCAATTAGATTTATTTAAAATCTTTGCCATAAAATTAGATGAACCATTTTCTAATTTGATGATTCCATCGCCTAAACTATTTAATAAGTTTTTTCTAAATGAGATAAGAGTTGATTGGTTGTGCCAATATACTTCTGGGTCTTCTTGATCTAATCTGTATAAAACTTCTAGTAATCTATGCTGATCTCCTTCTTCTGCTTCTTCAAGTAACGCTTGAGCAAATGAAAAAGATGGCATTATAACTGTAGTCCATGGTACAGAAATTCTTCTGTTTAAAACTAAAGGATCACTTAGATTTCCAAATTTATTAATTTCAATTAAGTTGTTTGAAACTTTAGATATATCATCATTATTATAATATTTGTATTCATCTAAATCTAATATTCTGCACATTACAGGAGTACCAGGATGAGGTTTGTATATATCTATAATTTCTGGTTCCATAGGAACCTCTTCAATAACCTTACCATTTTTAGTTACAACAATGTTAACAGTTAATTTTGTCATATTGCATGCTTTTCTTGCAAGAAGCAGTGCAAAGTCATAAGTTGATTCCTCACTATTTATAGAGAGAACATCTGAAACTCTTAGTCTGAGTTGTCCCGTGCACACAAGTTGTGCGTATATATCAAAAATTGAATCCATAAAGAAGAATATAACACATTTTATTTTAATAGTGCAGTCTTTACTAATGTTTATTATAAAAATTTAATCTAAAAATTTAATAAAAAAAATATAACAACAATTTTATGAATAATCTCTTATAATTGTAGTTTAAAAGAGGGCTATGTATAATTAATTAAATTAAAATTTTTTTAAATAATTATAAATTTTCTCTATAGATAAATGACTCAAGAGTCGCAAGTTTTTCATGGCTTTTAACTATTTCTCTCAAGTTATACAATTGATAAACATGCAAAATCTTAAGTGATTATAAAGCTTTTTCATTCAGCTATTTGAGCTTAGAACTTACGACTGCTAAGCTAATGCAGTATATATTATTATGTTGCATATGGGGAAAGGCTATTAATTTGATTAAATGGTATAATTTATACATTTCAATAATATTTTTAATAAATATGGAATTATCGATATATTTTTGTTTACTTATTTTTAAAATAGTGTATATTTAGAATGTGATTTGAGAAAATCAATAAAAACAATGAAAATATATTATTTATAAGGAGCTTATTATGGGCGTATTTAGTTTTTCAATTCCTCGTCAAATATTTTACGGAGAGAATGCATTATCAGAACTTGGTAATTTAAAAGGTACAAAGGCAGCAATCGTAACAGGTGGACATTCAATGAAGAAATTTGGTTTCTTAGACCAAGCCGTTGAATTATTAAAAGGTGCTAATATTGAATCAATTATTATTGATGGTGTTGAACCCAACCCTTCAGTAAAAACTGTTATTGCAGGTGCTAAAAAGATGCAAGAATTCAATCCTGATTGGATTGTTGCTATCGGTGGTGGTAGTGCTCTTGATGCGGCTAAAGTAATGTGGTGTTTTTATGAATATCCAGAATTAAAGTTTGAAGATATTATTGCAGTAGGTTCTATGCCTACTCTACGTAATAAAGCAAAATTTATTGCTATTCCTTCTACAAGTGGTACAGCTAGTGAGATTACAGCTTTTTCAGTTATAACAGATCCTGAAAATCATATTAAATATCCAATCGTTTGTGGCGATATGGTTCCAGATATTGCTATTTTAGATCCAGCAATTCCAATGAAGATGCCCGCTCATATTACAGCTAATACAGGTATGGATGTTATATGTCATGCTCTTGAAGCTTTAGTCTCAATAGCTAAAACTAACTTCACAGAACCTTATGCTGTTAGAGCTATTGAACTTGTTATTGCTAACCTTCCTGTTGCATATAAAGAACCAACAAACTTAGAAGCTAGAGAAAATATGCATGAAGCATCAGCCCTTGCTGGTATGGCATTTACTAATGCTTCTCTTGGTTTAGTACACTCATTAGCACATAAAATTGGTGGTGAATTTGGTGTAACTCACGGACTAGCAAACGCAATTTTATTACCTTATTTAGTTGAGTATAATAGACAGTTCACAGACCGTTATGACTATATTGAAAACTTACTAGGTGTTGATGATATTGCTCAAGTTATTAGAGACTTAAATGTATCGTTAAGTATTCCTGCAAGTTTCAAAGATTGTATAGAAGTTGATTTCAATGAAACTAAATTCATTGAAGTACTTGATAGAATGAGTCAACGTGCATTTGATGATCCTTGTACATTAACAAACCCTGGTGATCCAACTGTTGCAGATGTAAAAATGCTTTATACTGCTGCTTATTATGGTAACCCAATTACAAAAAGATAATTTATAATAATTAATTTTTTAAAAAAATAACCCCTCGCGTTTATTACAATTACTCATGTAAAATGGTTGGTGTACCTTACACCTGTCCACTTAAATGAGCAACAGTATTTAGCGAGGGGTTTGCTTTGTCAATCATGCTTGATAGCTAAGGTATCTAATGGAAATTTGCTTTAGATCAGTAATTCATTTCCCTTATAATCTCCTTGACGGCTAAAAATAGTAGGTTCAAGAATAGTTATATGCCTAGGTATCAAGGGATGGGTTTGTTCCTAAATTAAGAGTGCAAAATAGTAAAAGCTAGATAAGCCAAAACTCATCCTATATCTATTATCAATCCATGCATTAAGACCTTCTATAAATACTTATGAAACTTGATAGGTGCTTCTACTTATTATCCCATCACATCTATTTCTTATCATCTTGGAGGAATACATCAATTGCCTTATATGTGAGGCGTTGGCGCTTTCTAAGCAATTATTAAGAATCTCAATCATTAGTTTTTCATCATTTCTAATATCCAGAATTTCCCATAATTCTTCTCCAAGTTCATAAGCTATTTTTATTTTTTGATTTGCTTTACAAACTGTTTCTAACCGTTCTACATTGTCTATTCTATCTTCTTTTAACTCTTCAAGTATGTATTAATTTAACTTCTTGCACTTCCTTTTAATTCTACTATTATAATTGCGTTTTTTTTAGCACTAACCTTATCTTTATGTGATAATGTTTCTCTATTTGACATTATAATTAATTGAATATATTTCATATTATCTGCTTGTTTATTTATTGAAGCCAAAGAACTTTTTATTTCATTTAAACTTTCTCGGATTTCTAATTCTTCATTTTCATCAAAATCCTTATTTCTAAGTTTTACATTAATCTCTATCATTTTTGTATTTAGGGCAGTTGTTTCTTTAACAACACTATTTCTTTATTCTTGTCTAACACACTTCATGATAGATCCATTATATTTCTGCCTGATATGAAATAGATCATAAACTATTTTGACTCCAGAAATTAAATCTTTAAAGGCATAAGGATAAATCGCAGCAGACAAAGTCAAGGTGCTCAAATAAATTCTTCCCTGTTAAATTCTTCCCTGTATAATTTTGAAAATTCTTTATTTGCTGCTTTCCTCGTCCTTTTTGAAGATAAAGGAGCTTTAAAGTATCATCGTCAAAAACCATCGAGCAGAAAACTCTTCCTGAATGTAATTTGAACTCATCCACAAGAATCCCCTGGCTATACTTGATACTTAAATCTGGTTTCTTAGAAAGCAATGTGCCTCCACTTCTTTTTATATAAGCTTTATGTATAGCTGTTATTATACTTTGATCTGTATGAAGTAGTTGTAAAGCCTTCTTCAAGGTTATTCCTTGTCCACTTAATAAGACTATTGCTTCTATCTCAAAGTGTTTTGTCCAAGAATGATTTTCAGACTACTCTTTAAGGGATTCCGTTATATATCTATCATATTTTTTATCATTATTTTTGCTTTCTTTATAAAAATATTCACATCTATAATATATAGGTCATTCAAAATCCTTAAAATACAAATGTGCTACATTATGAAAATTTCTTAGCTATTGGATTCTTGTTTGATTTATGGACATTGGTTTATTACATTTAGAGCATATTGGCTATATAGTTATTTTTAAATAAGTTATTAGCAATGTGGTTAGGATAACACCTACAATTAGTGTAGAAAATTGTTTGCTCTAGATAAAATAATAATAAAAAAGATAAATTTCTGAAAGTACTTATTGACAATATGAATGTTACTGTCTATAGTAACATTCATATTGTTACTATAAACAGTAACAGAAACTAAATTAATCATGGAGATTGAAAAAATGAAAAAAATTATATCAACAATGCTTTTATCAGTACTAACCCTAGCTACATTATTTGCAAGTGGCACAAAAGAGGGTGCAGTCGGAAAGGCCGCAATGAAAGAACCAATTAAAATAGGTATTTCAAAGATGGTATCTCATCCTGCACTTGATGCAATTGAACAAGGTATCCAGGATTCAATAAATAAATCTGGAAAAGATGTAGTTTTTGATTTGCAAAATTGTAATGCAGAAATGTCTACAGCTATAAGTATTGCACAGTTATTTAAATCAGAGAAAAAAGATATCGTATTAGGTATCGCAACACCCCCCGCACAAGCCTTAGCTTCTGTTTATAATAATAGTAATACTCCTGTTATTTTTGCAGCTATAACTGATCCTGATGCAGCTGGTTTAACTTATGCTAAAGGAGAAGCTACAAATGTTTGTGGTGTTTCAGATTTAAATCCAATCACATTGCAAATTGAGTATTTTGTAAAAGTAACTAAACTAAAAAGACTTGGTATGGTTTATACTAGTGGGGAAGCCAATGGTGTTGCAATGATGGAAAGGGCAAAAAAATATTGTGAAGCAAATGGTATTGAATTTGTTGGTGCAGCCGTTTCCAATTCTTCAGAGGTAAAAAGTGCCGCTCTTTCAATAGTGGATAGAATTGATGGAATGTTTATTGCAAATGATAATACTGTAGTATCAGCACTTGCAAGTATAGATCAAGTTTGTAGTGAATATAATCTACCATTATTTAATAGTGATGTTACAAGTAGTGATAATACAAATTTCCTAATGAGCTGGGGATTAGATTATTATAAAGTTGGTTTATTGTGTGGTGATGTAGCATTACAAATAATAAATGGGGATAAACCAAAAGATATTGGAGCAATTTATTTAACAGACATAAAACAATTTCAATTATACTTAAATTTAGATAGAGCAAAAGAACTTGGATTTACATTTCCTAAAGAGATTTTAGATGCGGCAAGTCTATTAGTAAAAAATGGAAAAATTATAGAAAAATAAAATTTTTTGATAATTGAAAAAATTAATTATATTCCCTTATTAATATTACTTTATATTAATAAGGGTTATTTTTTGCACAATCTAGGTATTTAAATGAAATTTTTTAACGTTGAAAATGTAAAAAAAAATAACACAATATGTATGTGTTATTTTTTAGCGTCTTAAGGGAATCGAACCCTCGTTATTAGCTTGGAAGGCTAGAGTAATACCATTATACGAAAGACGCATAAGTTAATTTGATAATATAAATTATGAGAGTTTTGGTCAAGTTGATTTTTGAAAGTTTTTTACATTAATTCATTTTTTCTGTTAAAATAGATGTATAGAATACTAAATTGATTAAAAAAAAAGATTTAATTTTTATAAATTAATAAATAATTACTATCAATGGGCTAATTGTTACCACATTATAAGAAACTAGTTATTATAGGAGTAATAAATGAGTTGTGTAGTTTATATTGCTACAAGTTTAGACGGATATATAGCAGATGCTTTTGGAAGTACTAGCTTTTTATCAATAGTTTCTAATCCTGAACAAGAAGATATTGGATTTGAAGATTTTGTTAACAGTATGGATTGTTTGGTAATTGGAAGAAAAACCTATGAAACTATATTAGGTTTTAAAATAGAATGGCCTTATAATTTACCTGTTTATGTTATGAGTAATACTCTTAAAAGTGTATATGAAGGATTAGATGACAATGTAACCATAGTTAATGGAAATATTGAAGATGTAGTTCTTGATTTAAATTGCAGTGGATTTAAAAATGTTTGGATAGATGGTGGAGAAATTATACAACAAGCTATTGAGAAAGAATTAGTTGATCAACTGACAATTACAACTATACCAATTATTCTTGGAAGTGGAGTCCCTCTATTTGTAGAGATAGAAACTGAACAAGTTTTTGAATTAATTGATTCAAAAGTTTTAATTAACCAAATGGTTAGTACCACATACAAAAAGGTAAAATCTTAATTAATGTGTTTATAACTAAATAGTTTTTTGAAATAAATGATTTTTATAAAAAAATAACACAAAATATTATGTGTTATTTTTTAGAGCGTCTTAAGGGAATCGAACCCTCGTTATTAGCTTGGAAGGCTAGAGTAATACCATTATACGAAAGACGCATAGGACTTGTTGAATATAATATTTGTTAATGTTTTCGTCAAGTACTTTTGGAAAAAATAGTATTTTACGTAAATGTTTTAATATATTATCTACTACCAAAGTACAAGAAAGTATTAAAAAGCTTTGAAAAAATATGAGTTATTTATTTTACTAGTCTTACTTTGTTAGATGTTTGATTTAGTATTTGTTGTATTAAATAGTAGTAAAGTAATTGACAATTAATCTTATATGTTGTTAATTCTAATTAACTCTTTTATTTACTAAAAAGAAAAATACATTGATTATTAATATTTTATATATAGTGAGGACAGTATGGGACAGCGTGGTGAAGTTTTTTCAACAAAATTAATAAAGAACGATAGAACTTATTTTTTTAACGTTAAAGAAAACGTTTTTGGTGATTTATATTTAAACATCGTAGAAAGCAAAGGTGATTTAGAATCTAATAGATACATTAGACAATCTATTTTAGTGTATCAAGAAGATATGGGTGAATTCGTTCGTGAATTCCAAAAATCATTAGACTTCATTAAAAAGAATTCTAGTAAAACTGATGCAGAATAATATATATTTAATATTTAATATTTAATAT
>JAENWY010000183.1 GCA_016649775.1 Spirochaetaceae bacterium | reverse complement strand
TTTGAATATATGAATGAGAGTTCATATATATATAGATATATATTGACAAATTTGATTTTAATAGGCATAATTTTTACAATTATTTAGAAGAACAGAAGTTCTTTATTAACCTTAACAGGAAGTTAGGGACTCAAAATGATTAATATGAAAAGATAACAAATATATATAGCTAGGAAAGCTGTGAATTTTTAAGAAATTAAGAGTTCATGGCTTTTTTCAATTTTAATGGCAAGGGGAGAATTTAATGGAGTTGGAGAACTTATTAGAAAGAGTAAAGAATGGAACTCTGGATATAAAAGAAGCAAGCAGTGAAATTGAAAAATCAATGTATGAAGATTTTGGATATGCAAAGTTAGATTATAATAGGAAAAAAAGATCCGGATTTGATGAAGTAATATTTTGTATGGGAAAAGAAGATAAATATTTAGTAGAAATTGTTGGAAATTTGATTGCTAGAAATCATAGAGTACTAGGAACTAGAGCTTCTCAATACCAATTTAATCTACTAAAAGATCGATATCCACTATTAAAATATGACAAGATATCTAAGATAATTAAATATGATGAATTAGATTCTCCTTTGAGTGGTAATATTGTAGTTTGCTGTGCTGGTACTTCTGATATTCCTGTAGCAGAAGAAGCCGCTCAAACGGCTGAGTTTTTCAATTCTAAAGTAGATCGTGTTTATGATATTGGTGTTTCTGGTATTCATAGAGTATTTTCAAATCTAGACAGAATAAATAGAGCTAACTGTATTATTTGCGTAGCTGGTATGGAAGGGGCCTTAAGTAGTGTCCTTGGTGGTTTAGTTTCTGTACCAATTATTTCAGTACCGACTTCAATTGGATATGGTGCCAATTTTGGAGGTTTAGCCGCTCTTTTAACAATGATAAATTCATGTGCTAATGGAATTAGCGTAGTAAACATTGATAATGGTTACGGAGCTGGCTATATAGCAACTCAAATTAATAGATTAGCAATAGATAAAGAGAGGTAGTTAAAAAATGAGAAGTTTATATTTAGAATGTTTAAGTGGTGTTAGTGGTGATATGTTAGTTGGGTCTCTTATAGATTTAGGAGCTGATGTCGCACAATTAAAAGATGTATTAGCACAATTAAAGTTAGATGAATTTAAGATTACAATTGAAAGGAAAGATGTTTTATCAATTAATACTTGTTCCTTTGATGTTTTATATGGCAATCGGCTTAATCCAACTATAGAATCTATAGAGGTTGATAAAAGTTCTCATTGCAACCATGAGAGTGAACATAACCATGAACATAACCATGAACATGAACTTGAACTTGAACACAAACATAACCATGAACATAATCATGAACATAACCATGAACATAACCATAGAAACTTAAATGATATATTTGTTTTATTAGATAATATAAAAGTGGATGAAAAAATAAAACAGTTTGCTAAAGATGCTTTTTTAGTAGTAGCAAAGGCAGAATCTAAAGCTCATGGACTTCCCATTGATCAAGTGCATTTTCATGAAGTAGGAGCTATTGATTCAATAGTTGATATATTAAGTTTTTCAATTTTGTACCATTCTTTAAATATTGATAAAGTTTATGTATCTGATATATATGAAGGTTCTGGACACGTAATGTGTCAACATGGATTGCTTCCAATTCCTGTTCCTGCTGTAGCTAATATTTGTAGTGAACATAATCTCCCCTTAATATTAACAAAATTAGAGGGTGAAATGGTAACTCCAACAGGAGCTGCTCTTGTTGCTACTCTTAACCCTATATTTGAAGTACCTTCTTTAAAGGGTCTTAAAAAGATTGGTCTGGGTAGCGGTAAAAGATATTTAGATAGAGCTAATTATGTTCGTGCAATGATTATTGAAAATGAGGCTATATCTTCCTCTGGTTCTATCATTAAAATTGAAACAAATATTGATGATTGTAGTGGAGAAGAATTAGGCTTTACAATGGATTTATTATTCAAATCTGGCGCATTAGATGTTTTTTATACTCCAATCTTTATGAAGAAAAACAGACCTTCTTATATGTTAAGTGTAATCTTAAAACCAAAAGATAGGGAAATTATGGAAGAAATTATCTTCACGAATACAAGTTCAATTGGAGTTCGTTATACTGCTATGGAAAGAACTACTTTAGATCGAGAGCAATTTAGTATAGAAACCAAGTATGGTTTGCTTCTATGTAAAGTTTGTAGCTATAAAGGTAATAGAAAAGTATATCCTGAATATGATAGTTTAGTTGAATTAGCTCAAAAAAATAATGTCTCATATAAGGAAATTTATAATTGTGTTTCCTCTCTATCAAATGTGGAGAGTAAATAGTTATGCATATGGCTGATGTTTTAATTTCTGTTCCTGTGGGTCTTAGCATGATTGGTGTAGCTACTGTTGCACTTGGTTATTCTATTAAACAGGTAGAAAAGGAAGATAATGAGAGTAAGTCTGTAAAAATGGGAATTTTAGGAGCAATGATATTTGCTTCTCAAATGGTTAATTTTACAATACCTGGTACAGGGGCTAGTGGTCATATAGTTGGAACTATTTTATTATCTGCTCTACTTGGTCCTTTTGCTGCCTTTATAACTATTGCCTCAATATTGATAGTTCAAGCTCTTGTTTTTGCAGATGGTGGGTTACTTTCTTATGGATGTAATGTAATTAATATGGGATTCTTTAGTGCTTTTATAGCTTATCCTTTAATTATGAAGCCGATACTTAAAAGAAATTTGAATAAAAAGAATATAATGCTTGCTTCTGTAATTACTTCAATTGTTGGACTTCAATTAGGGGCTGTTGGGGTAGTGTTTGAAACATATATTTCAGGAGTTAGTGCTTTCTCTCTCTCAACCTTTTTATTGCTAATGCTTCCTATCCATTTAGCAATTGGCTTAGTGGAAGGAATAATTACAGGTTTTGTTTTACAATATTTATATAGTGCAAAACCAAATATATTAGCAATTAATAACAAAAATGAAGTTGTTTTTTCTAAAGGAAATATAATTGTCCTTTCTTCAATAACATTCTTTATTGCTACTGTTTTATCTCTATTTGCTTCTTCTAATCCTGATGGGCTTGAATGGTCAGTTTCTAACGCTAATGTTAATATTTCAGATAACATTTCCAGGGTTTCATTGTGGTTTAATCAGATGCAAGGCAAAATAGCTTTTCTATCTGGATACAATTTAAATGGTAGTGGAGACCTCACTGGAACGTTAATTAGTGGTATAGTTGGTGTTATAATTGTTTCTCTTATGATTTTTGCTTTATCTAAATTAGGTAAATGGAAACAAAAATCTTAGATGAGTATTGAGAAAGAATATAAAGCCCTTCTTGAAATAGAAGGGCTTTATAAGAGTAGAAAAAAAAACAAAAGAACTACTATAGTGCAGTTATTAATTGCTCTTATTTCAATCATGATAATAATTAGTTTTTCAATTTTTAATGAAAGGCGAATAATAATCATGAGTTTAGGACTATCACTACTTTTAATCATATCTAATATTCCAATTAGAATCTGGGTTAAAAGAATAATGGTGACACTTCCTTTTTTATTTGTTTTTGCTCTAGGAAATCTTTTAGTTGCACAATATTATTTAGCTATATCTATTATGATAAAGGGATTGCTTTGTATTTCGATAGTAACAATTCTAATTAGAAATAACAGTATGGATGACATTTGTATTGCTTTAGAGACTTTAAAAATTCCTCATTTATTTGTACTTCAAATATCTTTATTGTATAGATATATCTTTATATTTTCTGAAGAATTTTCACTTATGATTAATAGTTATAAAATGAGAAGTACTGTAGCTAAAGGTGTTTCAATCAAAGATGTTGGTCCATTTTTGGGCTCTTTTATATTACGTAATATTGATTTTGGTGAAAAGGTTTATTTTGCAATGATTTGCAGAGGATTTAATGAATTGAGAGGAAAAAAGAGTAAAGAGATAATTGCTAAATTATCAAATGAAGATAGATTCAGTATTAATATCAAGAATATTACAATCGATTATGGTGTTCAAGCAAAGGCGCTTGATAATGTTTCTCTTAATATTGTTGAAGGTGAGAAGGTTGCTTTAATTGGATCTAATGGTGCGGGTAAAACTACTTTGATTTCAAGTATCCTTAATCTTATAGATTTTTCTGAGGGTGCTATTGATGTTAAAGGAGTACCTGTTAATAAAGATACAGCTCAGATTATTAGGAGTTATATAGGTTTAATTTTTCAAAATCCTGATCATCAATTATTTAAATCTAGGGTGAGAGATGATATTTTATTTGGTCCTATTAATTATAAATTAGATGAAAAGCAGATAGAGTTAAAACTTAATCAATTGATAAAAATATTTAATGCAGAGAAATTAATGGATAGGTATATACATACTTTATCAGGAGGTGAAAAAAGATTAGTTGCTTTAATGGGGGTATTACTATTATCTCCTAAAGCTCTATTGATGGATGAACCAACTGTTTATTTGGATGGAAAAGAAAGAAGAGAGCTTGCTAAATATTTAGTTACAAATAATTTGACTCAAATTATTTGTACACATGATCTAGATTTTGCACTTGATGTATGCAATAGAGTAATTATATTAAATAATGGAAAAGTAGTTGCCGATGGTAAATGTGATGTCCTTTTAAGGGATAAAGATTTACTTGGATTATA
>JAENWY010000194.1 GCA_016649775.1 Spirochaetaceae bacterium | reverse complement strand
TATAACATTATCACGTTAGGTCTCCAAATAGTAACAATTCCATTGAGGAGAGTTTTAAATAACTCTCCTTTTTTGTTTGTATAAATATTGATATGATTATCAAATCTACGTTATTATTGAGAGAAATTATAAGGAGTTATCTATGATTGTATGTAAGTTTGGTGGTAGTTCAGTAGCAGATGCAGATCAGCTAAAAAAAGTAAAATACATTGTAAGTAAAAATATAGATAGACAAATTCTTATTGTTTCTGCACCAGGTAAAAGAAACAAAGAAGATATTAAAGTAACAGATCTATTATATGCTAGTAGTGAAGCTGCCAAGTCTGACGGCAGTTGTAAGAATGTATTTGCACAAGTTAGAGAGAGATTTTTAGGTATTTTAAATGACCTAAAATTAGATTCTTCAGAAATGATTAAGAGTCTCGATGAAGTTGAACTTAAGATTGATGCAGGTGCTGGAACTGATTATGCAGCATCTCGAGGTGAATATCTTAATGCTCGTTTAATTTCAATCTATTTTGGTTGGGAATTTGTAGATGCAGAAGAATTAATAGTAATCAATGATAATGGTACAATCAATGAGAATACTTGGAACCTATGTAAAGAAAGATTATCTGGTTCAAATTATATTATTCCTGGATTCTATGGTAAAAGCCTTTCAAATAAAGTTAAAACATTCTCTCGTGGTGGTTCTGATATTAGTGGTTCTATTATAGCAAAAGCTGTAGGGGCCTCTCTCTATGAAAACTGGACGGATGTAGCAGGATGTTATAATGCAGATCCTCGTTATATTGATGGAGCATATCCAATTCCACAAATGACTTATAGAGAAGTTAGAGAATTGTCCATTGTAGGTGCAAGCGTATTCCATCCAGAAGCAATTATTCCTGTTCATGAAGCAGGTATTCCTATTAATATTAAAAATACAAATGCTGATGAAGAAAAAGGTACTATGATTACTCTTGATAGAGATGATAATAATACTGAAGTAATTGGTGTTAGTGGTGAGACTGGTTTTACAAAATTAAGTATAAATAAATTACTCTTAATGGTAGAACCTAGTATATATAATGTTTTAATTTCAATTGTCAAAAACAATGGAATTACTCCAATATTAACATTTATTAATCCTGATTCCATATGTTGGTTCTTTCCTTCAAGAGCTATTACTGATAAATTGTTAGAAAATCTAAAGGTTAGATTAATTAACGAATTTAATATTGATTCTATTGAATATAAAAGAGAATTATCTATCATAGGACTAGTAGGTCAAGGTTTAAAAAAGAAACCTGTTGCTTTGGCAAAAAGCATTTGTGCTTTAAATGATTCAAAGATTAATATTGATTCAATTAATTATGGAGCCTCTGAAATGACTCTTTACATTAGTGTTGATGAAAAGGATTCAAGAGCAGCTGTTCAAAGCATATTTAATGCAAACTTTAAGTAATATAGATTTTTAAACAAGCAGTATTTAAAATACCCATAAGAAGAATAGAAATATTTTTCTTATGGGTTTTATCTTTTAGATAAGAGTATCTTGATTATATAAAATAAATAGTGGTCCAATTTATTTAATAAGTGCTATTAGCCTTAAAATGAGGATATAGGCTTGAGCCGTATTCGTCTTAGTGAAATTATATTAAGAAACTAAAATGCGAACTTGATGGCCTTTTGAGCTCTATTTTGAAAAATAGAATTATTATAGAGACATAAAAAAGAGCCATCACAAATGACAGCCCTTTCTTTTATAAGTAGAATTAAAGTATAGCTAATTCAGTTTCAAAATCAAAGAATTTAGAATGATCTAAATTTGGGATTAAAGAAATTGTATTGTTAGGTTTTACTGTAAATTCAGGAGCAATTTTACCTACTACCTGAGCTTTAGAAGTAGAAATATAAACGTGAGTTTCACTTCCTAAAGGTTCTACAACATTAACAATACCGGTGATTGTTAAATCAGGGATATTCTTTTCAGCATATATTACGTCTTCAGGACGAATACCAAATGAAACAGTTTTTCCAATATAGCTCTTTAATGATTTAGCTTGTTTTTCGTTAACTTTTAAACGGAAAGATCCTTCATCAACAAATACGTCTGAACCTTCTGCTTCAACTTTAACTTCTAAGAAGTTCATTGGAGGTGAACCGATGAATCCAGCAACAAACTTGTTAACAGGTGAATTATATAATTCTAAAGGTTTACCAGTTTGTTGAATAATACCAGATTTCATTACAACAATTTTGTCAGCCATAGTTAAAGCTTCAACTTGATCATGTGTAACATAAATCATAGTAGCTTGAAGTCTGTTATGTAATCCAGAAATTTCAGCTCTCATTTGAACACGAAGTTTAGCATCTAAGTTTGATAAAGGTTCATCAAATAAGAATACTTTTGGCTGACGAACGATAGCACGACCAACAGCAACACGCTGTCTTTGACCACCTGAAAGAGCCTTTGGTTTTCTTTCTAGAAGTTCTTCAATATCAAGAATTTTTGCCGCTGCACGAACTCTTTGTTCAATATCTTCTTTAGGGAATTTACGAATTTTTAGACCGAAAGCCATGTTATCATAAACACTCATGTGAGGGTATAAAGCGTAGTTTTGAAATACCATTGCGATATCTCTATCTTTTGGTGGTACGTCGTTAACTCTTTTATCATCGATAAAAAGATCACCAGAGGTAATATCTTCTAACCCAGCAATCATTCTTAATGTGGTAGATTTACCACAACCTGAAGGTCCAACAAGGACACAGAACTCTTTGTCTTCTACGTTAATGTTTACTGAATCAACAGCTTTAACATTACCATCGTAAATTTTACAAATGTCCTTTAGATTTACAGTTGCCATATATAGCTCCTATATTTATTTTATTTGTACCTAGTTTATGGGTTAAAATTTGATTTGTCAAACTTTTTCTTTAAAAACATGATATTTATTTGATAATTTGCTCATCATTTGCAATAATGTTACATATTTCCTATATTAAAAACCTATTAAAATGAATTTATCAATATATAGTTTTAGAAGAATTGTTAATTAATCTTTTTTATCATTTTTATAAAAACATTTTTTTTTAAAATTAAGTTGTAATATAAAAAGGTAGACCATATGTTAAACGAGAGACAAATAAAATTATTACACGATTTCTTTAGTGGAATTGGAAACAGATATGGAGCACTAGCTATTGATGATATTGATTTAGATAATATTGATAGTTCCTTAGATGGTATTAGTAGAGATGAACTAGAGATGTCGATATCTCAAATGCAAGATAAAAGATTTATTATTAGTAATAATATTATTTTTACAACCAAAAACCTGAAGTTGATTTATTAAGT
Organism: Spirochaetaceae bacterium; assembly: GCA_016649775.1. Classification (GTDB taxonomy): domain Bacteria; phylum Spirochaetota; class Spirochaetia; order Sphaerochaetales; family Sphaerochaetaceae; genus Pleomorphochaeta. The sequence goes on along the minus strand of JAENWY010000194.1, from coordinate 1,028 downwards.
GTTTTTAATTCATACAATGAATATGAAAAACCAACTAATATAAAATACAGTGATGTAAAAGATTTTATAGATATAGAAAATCTTATTGTCACAAAGAGCCTTTCCAATCTTAAAGAATATTGTATTGAAAAAAGTAGTTTAGAAGATAAAATGGAAAGAGCTTATCGGTTTAACTTGACTTTCTATTTTTTTGCAAACGGTATTATTGTTGATTTTGATAAATTAAGTCCATTTGTATCTCAATATTTTCAAATAGATGATAATAGAGATTTAAAGAATTTATGTTTTAAAGCATTAGAAAATCAAGTATCTTGGATGAGTGCAGAACAAAAATATTCTGATACAAAAAATTCAGTTTGGATGAAAGTTGCTGCAGAAAAAGCTTCTTGTGATATTATTGATATTTTTAATATTCATAATTTTTGTCAGGCAGTAGCTAACTACTATGGTTATATACAAATTAAAGATGCTTATAGAATATTTAAAAGTCTAAACAAAAATTACGCAAAAATAACAAAAGAACAATTCTTTGTTGTATGGAAAGAGTAATATCAAGCAATTCTTAAAAGCTTTAAAAGCCCAAGATAAAATTATAACTGAATTTTCACCAGACGTTTTTCTTTCTTTAGTTGATAGAATTGAGGTTTATTCTAAAGATGAAATTAAGGTTGTTTTTAAGAGTGGAATTGAAGTTTAGTTTTATAAATTAATATTTTTTTAGTGGATTTTTAATAATAAAATTTTGGCACTAATTAACAATTTTTATATAAATTAATAGTTTACCAATTCTTCGAACTATATGATTCTCATGAAAATCGCTTATTACAAGCTTTAATTGGATGTTTTTCTCAACTTACTCATTAGGGTAAGTTTTTTTTGCACTTTTTATTCAATGTTCACAACTTAAGCCTGGACGCCCTCTATTTTAGGTGTTATCCCTCTCATTAAAGTGGTGTCTAGACTGTCTTTTGTTCTTTGCCCGTTCGGTAGTTCGCCCAGGCTTTATGGGGCAAACAAATTTAGAAGCT
>JAENWY010000084.1 GCA_016649775.1 Spirochaetaceae bacterium | reverse complement strand
TTAGGTATAATCACAATAATTATAATCATTTGTGTGATATTTAGTATTAATTTTGTTGTCCTTTTTATAAAGAGGGATTCATTTAAATGTTTAATTAAACCTTTTTAGAAATATTAGTTATCTTATGAATATAAAATATATAGTTATCAATATAATTATATCTTTTGCTTATTGACAATTAATTACTTGTGTTTTATATTTGTTAGTAACAATGATTATTAGTAGCAATAATTTTTAGTAGCAATAAAATTTAACGAACTATTTTAATCAAAATTTAAAAATTAGTGGAGGTTACAAATGGATTTATGTTCATTATCTCAGTTATTAGATGATTTAAAACATACAGAAGCTTATCTAAAAAATCAATGTGGTTTGACTTATAAAGAAGCAGCTATGCTTTGTTCTCTAGAACAAGGAAATTGTGAGCCTGCTAAACTAGCTAAAAGCTTGAATTTATCTCCTTCTAGAACAAGTCGCTTAATCTCTGCTTTAGAGATAAAGAATTTAACAATTAGACAATCATGTGTGGAAGATAAAAGAATTATTAAATTGAAACTATCAAAAGAAGGTTTCGATTTGTTGGGGTTTCTTCATCAAACCGAATTGCCTTTTCCTGAATATATTCAAAAAACGTTATTAGAGATTGAATCTCTAAAAAAATAAGGAAGGATACTATGGATAATAAAACTTATGTAGTAGTAGGTGGTGTAGCTGGTGGTGCAGGTGTTTCAGCAAGAATTAGACGACTTGATGAAAATGCAACAATAATTATGTATGAAAAGGGGCCTTATGTTAGCTTTGCAAACTGTGGTTTACCCTATTATGCAGGTGGCACAATTGCGGAAAGAGATAGATTGTTTGTTACACCAGTTACAACATTAACAAATGTATTTAAAATTGATGTAAAAGCTAATACTGAAGTAGTTTCAATCAACAGAAAGACTAAGAGTATTAATGCAGTAAATGTTGAAACTGGTGAAAAAAGTACTCAATCTTACGATCATTTAATCTTATCTCCTGGTTCACAACCTTTTAAACCTCCTTTTAAAGGTGTCGATAATAAAAGAGTTTTAACTGTTAGAAATGTTCCAGATATAGATCGAGTTGTCTCAGCTATGCGTGGTGCGAAAAAAGCAGTTGTTGTTGGTGGTGGATTTGTTGGTATTGAAATGGCTGAAAATTTAAAAGAAAAAGGCCTTGATGTTTCATTAGTTGAAGCAGCTGATCAAGTTATGATAACACTTGATAAAGAAATGGTAGCTCCTGTACACCAAACTTTACGTGATAATGGTATTAAATTATATTTAAACCAAGCCTTAAAAGAAATTACAGATAATGATACTAGTGTTGATGTTATCCTTCCTGATGCAACAATTAAAAATGTCGATTTTGTAATTCTCTCTATAGGTGTAAGACCTGATTCAAAAATTGCAATAGATGCTGGTATCAAAGTTGGTCCTCGTGGTCATATCATAATTGATGAAAATTGTTTAACTAGTGATAAAAATATTAGTGCAATTGGAGATGCAATTGAATATCCTTCACCTAATACAAAAGGAAATAATGCTATAGCACTTGCAGGACCAGTTAATAAAATGGCTCGTTTATGTGCTGATTACATCGTTAAAGGTTCTTGTAGACCTTATAAAGGAACATTTGGCAATAGTATTGCTAAAGTTTTTGATTTAAATGTTGGTAGTGTGGGCTTAAATGAAAAAGCTTTGAAGCAATTAGGAATGGAATATAAAGTAGCCGTAGTACATGGTTCAGATCATGCTGGTTATTATCCAGGAGCTTTACCTATTTCAGTTAAATTATTATTTAGTAAAGCAACAGGTGAAATCTATGGTGGACAAGCAGTCGGTTACCGATCTGTTGATAAAAAATTAGATGTTCTTTCTGCAATAATAGGTCTTGGTGGTACAGTTGATGATTTAGCCGGTTTTGAACAAAGTTATGCACCTCCATTTAACAGTGCAAAAGATTTATTAAATATGCTAGGAATGATTGCTCTCAATGAAATTGATGGTTTAGAACATATTGTATCATTTGATGAAGCTTTGAAAATGAAAGAAGCTGGTGCTCTTATAGTTGATGTTAGAACTAAAGAAGAATGGGACTTAGGTCATTTAGATGATTCAATACTAATTCCTCATTCTGAGTTAAGAGATAACTTAGATAAACTTCCAAAAGATAAAGATATTATATTAATGTGTAAAGTAGGATTAAGAGGTTATATTGCTGAAAGAATTCTTGAACAACATGGTTTTGATAGAGTCTTTAATTTAACTGGCGGTTATACAACATTATCAGCTGTACTTAGTGATGAAAAACAATTATCAATTTATTGTGATGATAGAGATTCAGAAGCAGGTGACTTTGAAAAAAAGTTATGTGATTTAAAACAATCAGGTCCTAGAGTGTCTTTAGATTGTTGTGGATTACAATGCCCAGGTCCAATTGTTCAGCTAAAAAAGAAAATTGATGCTATGGAAGCAGGTCAGGTAGTTGAAGTATTAGCAACTGATCCAGGATTCTTAAAAGATGTAGCTTCATGGTGTAAAATGACTGGAAATGACTTATTAGAATCTGGAAAAGATAATGGACAAATAACAGCTATAATACAAAAAGCTTGTATTTCAAGTTCTCCAGTGGCTTCAAATAATGCGACAATGCTACCTGCTAAAAATGGTGCATCAATTGTAGTTTTTTCAAATGATTTTGATAAAGCTCTAGCTGCTTTAGTTCTTGCAAACGGTGCAGCTGCTACAGGTAAAACTGTAACAATGTTCTTTACTTTCTGGGGATTATCAATTTTAAGAACTAATCCAAATAAGAAAGTTAAAAAAGATGTAATGGGTAAAATGTTCTCAACAATGTTGCCATCAGATATGGAACACCTAAAATTATCAGGAATGAATTTTGCTGGTATGGGACCAAAGATGATGAAGAGCAGAATGAAGAAGAAAAATATTAATCAATTAAGAGAAATGTTTGATCAAGCAGTAGAACAAGGTGTTAAAATGATTGCTTGCCAGATGTCTATGGATATCATGGGCATTAGTGAGGAAGAACTTCTTCCTAATGCTGAAATTGGTGGTGTTGCAACTTATATGGCAGACGCTAGTGAATGTGATGTAAATCTATTTATCTAGTAATTAAATAAAATAAATAGATTAGAGAGATATTCTTTCTAATCTATGCATTTAATATTTGTTAAAAAAATCTCATATGATAAATTCCAGTTAACTTGAAATTTATATTATATGAGATTTTTTTGTCTAATTTTTTAATAATTATTATCTATCTTCTATTTGATTAATAACTTGAGCATCAGTTCTAATTGGAACTATCTTTCTAAGAAAAGGATGGATACCTCTAAAAGTCTTTTCAAATTCTTCTTCACTTTCTTTTAACGAAGCTTGCCAAACCGCACCAAAACCTGGTGAGTTAAGAGTTAATCTATCTGCGGCTAATTGGTAAACGTGTAATCTAGCTATTTCTCGTCTACCTGGTTTTTGTGAGTAAGTTGAAACAGTAATTCTTAGATTTTCGTTCTTGGTTTTTACATCTTCTAAGTCTTTTTTGAGTTTGTTAACACCTTCACTTTCTATATCCATTCTATCTGTAAGAATATTTTTAAGTTTAGAGATCTCTTTTTCGTATTGAAGTTCTTTTTTATGATTATTGGCTGCCATAGCAATTAAAATTACAATTGATAGTATAGCACCTATTCCTAAGCCTATGAGAAATTGTTGCATAAGTCCTCCGTGTGTATAATAAAATACTCTAATACTTGTTTTTTGTCAAAGATTATTGCTTAAGAAAATATCTTGAAGATAAAAAATCCCCTTATTATTTTAATAAATTTACATGATTAAAAATCATATAAATTACCTAACCATATTCAAATAGACTAAATGTAATATAGAATTTAAGAAAATTAAATTAAAATAAGGGGAGTAATGTGAATAAAAGTATTATTTAGTAAATCTAGCTACAACTGCTTCTTTAGAATTTTCAATTGCTGCAGGTATAGTAACACGACCTTCAAAAACAGCCATATCTTTAAATCCTGTACCTGTTAATAATACACAAATATTAGCATCTGCACCAAATTCTTTCTTAATATGTTCTGCATCTTTTTTAAGACCTGCCCAAGCACAAGCTGCAGCAGGTTCAACAAAAATACCGGCTTTGCTAGTTAGTTCAATTTGACAATTGATAATTTCTTCATCTTCAACTTCAATTGCCCAACCTTCAGATTCGTTTATGTATCTAACAGCCATTCTTCCATTAGCAGGATTGGATACTGAAATTGAATCTGCTCTTGTTGATGCACCAGAAATTGCTTTAAAGTTTTTGTTTTTCCAAGCTTGAGAGATTGCATTGCTTTTTGTACTTTGAACAGCTACAAGATGAGGTATTTTTTCAATTATGCCAGCTTCTTTTAAATCATAGAATCCTTTGTAAACACCGGCAAAAATACAACCATCACCAACTGGAATATACATAACATCTGGTACTTTTCTTCCCATTTGTTCAAATAATTCAATTGAAACGCTTTTTTTACCTTCAATAGTCATTGGGTTATAAGCTGTATTTCTATTAATACCACCAAATTTATTAGTGTATTCAATGCTTAATGCAAAAGCATCATCGTATGTTCCTTTAATTGGAACTACAGTTGCACCATATAATACTGATTGCATCAGTTTATTTGCAGGAGCGGAAGCAGGAACAAATAAGATAATTTCTAAACCATAAGCTGCACCTGCACAACTCATTGCAGCGCCGGCATTACCTGTAGATGCAAGTGCAATTTTGTTTGTGTTAAAATGAAGAGCTTGAGCTGCAATTAATTGACTTGCTCGATCTTTAAAAGAACCTGATGGAAGAGTAGAATCTAGTTTACAAGTTAAATTAGTAAGACCTAATTCTTTAGCAAGTCTTTTAGGATTAGCTAATGGAGTATTACCAACTGGATAAACATCTTTATCAACTACCTTGTATGGGAAAAAATCATACATTGATACATGATCTTTTTTAGCTAATTCTTGTAGATCTTCTTTATTGTAGAGAACAATTAAGTTACCTTTAGGGAATGTTCCTTCTTCTTGGTTAGTTGCACATTTTGGACATTGGTATACTACTTCATCGGATTCAATTACATTACCACAATCATTACATTTATAAGTAAAACGCATATTATTTTAGTTCCTTATTTTAAGATAGAAGGACATACCTTAAATAGTATGTCCCTCTTTATTATTACCTCAAAGAGGCTTATTATTTAGCTAGAATGTCTTTATTGAAATCTTCAATTAGAGCATCAATTTTAGTTGTTAGGGTAGGAATTTCTTCCCAATATGTTTTGTCATACCATTGACGGTTGATTTCTTCATATGTTTTACCTTGTTGTTCTACCCATGTGTAGTACTTAAGATTGTGAATAGCTAGTCTATCATAGTAGTTTAACTCTTTCATATTAGAAATATTTTGAGCCATTAATGCTTTATGGTAAATTCTGATACTATCTTCTCTGTCACAAATACCTAGTTGTTCTTCAAGTTCTTTAAGTCTTGAGGTATACATTTCACTAGAGTCTGTTAATACTGTTAAAATTACATCATCCTCATCCATTTCATAGTATTTAGCAACTTTAATAGCTCCAAGCATATTACCAACACCACTAATACCACAAAGCTCTAATCTTTCAATTGCTTCTTTTGAAACACCTTTTTCAGCTAAAAATTTTTTTCCTTCTGGTTCGTTAAATAGACGATAAACATCCATACAGTCTGCATCATCAACATCAACAACCATGTCAGTATTTTTAACATTATGAATCCAAGGTACATGCTTATCCCCGATACCTTCAATTCTGTGTCCACCGAAACCATTTCTAAGAAGAGTTGGGCATTGAAGAGCTTCTGCTGCAACGATTTTAATATTTGGATATTCTTTCTTTAAATGATCACCAGCAGCTAATGTACCACCTGAACCGGTAGCTGAAACATAAGCTTTAACATTTTTATCTTCGATTCCTAATTTATGCATAACATCAATCATTGCTTGACCTGTTGCTTCATAGTGCCATAGATAGTTTTCGAATTGTTCGAATTGGTTAAATATAACAATGTGATTACCGCGTTCTGCATCTAATTCATGGCATTTGTCAAAAATTTCTTTCACATTTGATTCACAACCTGGAGTTGCAATGATTTCGCCAGCTACACCCTGTAACCATTTAAATCTTTCTTGACTCATTTCTTCTGGGAGAATAGCAATAGATTTACAACCTAATAGAGCTGAGTTATAAGCACCACCACGACAGTAGTTACCAGTTGAAGGCCATACCGCTTGTTGATCAACAGAGTCAAAGTTACCAGTTACTAATGCTGGAGCTAGACATGCATATGTTGCACCTACTTTATGGACACCACAAGGGAACCATTTGCCAGCTAAAGCAATAATTCTTGCTTTAGTTCCAGTTATTTCATGAGGAATTTCTAGGAAATTTACATCACCAAATTCTCCACCTTTAGCTTTAGGTTCATTGTGCCAAGTAATTCTATATAGATTTACAGGATTTACATCCCAAAGACCAACTGTAGCTAATTTAGCCTTAACATCGTCAGAAATTAAGCTAGGATCTAGCATTTCTTTAAATGTCGGTAGTACAATACCCTGTTCTTGACAACGTTTTACGTTTTTTGCTCTTACATCTTTATTTACGTTTAAGTTTATTAACATGTTTTATTTCTCCTTAAAGAAAGATTATTAACTTCTTTTGTACATTATATATTAAAATTATTGTTTGTAAAGGAAAAAAAAGAAAAAAATTTAATTTTACATTACTTTTAATAAATTATTATTAGTGAAATATAATTTTTTACGCTTAAATATTTGGTTAAGTTAAATAAGATATATAACAAAATTCTTTTTATTATATAAAATTGATACATAATTCATGTATAAGTTATAAGATTAAATATTTACAAGTTTTGATATTAATGATATTTTGATTATATTTTAAAACTATATATTCTCGGGTTAAAGTGGTAAAGTTAGCTTTTGAGGATTCAACTTTTTTCCAAAATTCTTTTTTATTAAGAATTTCTAAATAAACAATACATTTTATATAAATTATTATTAGAGTAATTCTGTCCCGTTTTTTTAACTTAATTGTGCATTTTTTATCCTATTTTATCATTAAAACGAAAAAATACTATATATAAGCTAATTCAATCTTGTAAAAAGAAGAAGATTTTCATATATTATTATTAAATGTTGCACTTTGTTGCAAAAAACAGTTGACATCTGAGCAATACGCTTTAATATAATAATAGCTAGTTTTTCTAGCTTAGACAGTAAGGAGTCAGTAATGAGTGATATCATGCGTCCAGTTCCATTTGAGGAACTAATTAACAGAATCTCTGGTGAATACAGAAATCAAAATTCAATATTTGGACTTTCCAAAGATCAATTCTTTAAAGACGAAAGAAAAAAATCAAATAAAGTTTTTACTCAAAGTAGTACTACATGTGTAGGACCAGCAGCTGGTCCTCATACACAGTTAGCACAAAATATAGTTGTTAGCTATTTAGCTGGAGCTCGATTTATTGAATTAAAGACAGTACAAATTATGGATACTCTCGAAATTGCTAAACCTTGTATTGATGCAAGAGATGAAGGTTACAATGTTGAGTGGTCTACTGAATACACACTTGAAAAAGCTTGGGATGAATATGCTAAAGCTTGGATTATCTGTCACTTAATCGAAAGCGTTATGAACGGTGGAAAAATAACTGAACCTACGTTTATTTTTAACATGAGTGTTGGTTATGATTTGAAGGGAATTAAAACTCCAAAAATGCAGAACTTCATTGATTCAATGATGGATGCTAATAAAAATCCAAAATTTAAAGAATATTTAGAAGAATTAGATGCTTTTATTAAAGACAAAGACTTATTTGCTGGTTCTGATTGGGCGGGAATGGAAGATAAGCTTGCTGCTTTACCTAAATCTATTTCTAATAAAATTTGTGAATCTGTAACATTATCTACAATGCACGGTTGTCCTCCAAAAGAAATTGAAGCTATCTGTAACTATATGTTAACAGAAAAAAATATAGATACCTTTGTAAAATTAAATCCAACATTATTAGGTTATGATAAAGTTAGAGAAATATTAGATGGTTTAGGATATGATTATTTACATTTATCAAAAGAATCATTTGAAAAAGATTTACAATATAATGATGCAATTGCTATGTTACATAGACTTGTTAATGTTGCTAAAGAAAAGGGTAGAGGTTTTGGCGTAAAACTTACTAACACTCTTGGTAGTGTTAATGATCAAGGTGAATTACCTGGTGATGAGATGTATGCTTCAGGTCGTGCTCTAATGCCAATTAGTGTTAATGTTGCAGCAAAAATTTCAACAGAATTTGATGGTACTTTACCTGTTTCTTATTCTGGTGGGGCAAATGCTTTAACGATTACTGATATTTTTGATACTGGTATTCGTCCTATTACAGTAGCTACTGATATGTTACATCCAGGTGGATATGCAAGAATGGCTCAAATGGCTAGAATTCTTGAAAGAAACACAAACTGGGATATGGATAAAATTGATGTTGAAAAGTTAAATCTTCTTGCTAAAACTTGTTTATCAAATAAATATTTAGATAAAGCATTTAGGGGTACAGACAAAGTAGATGTAGAAGGTCAACTTCCATTATTTGATTGTTATGTAGCTCCTTGCCAAGAAGCATGTCCAATTCAACAAGATATTCCTGATTATGTAGCATTAATGGCTGAAGGCAAATTTGCTGAAGCACTTACTGTTATATATATGAAGAACCCTTTACCAGCAATTACTGGTAATATTTGTGATCATCAATGTCAAAATCATTGTACTAGAAAAGATTATGAAGG
>JAENWY010000113.1 GCA_016649775.1 Spirochaetaceae bacterium | reverse complement strand
TTATTGATTTTGAGGATTCTTTGCAGAAGCATATTCCAAAAGATGACATACTTGAAGAATTCTTAGTTAAACAAATTGAGAAGTATAATATACGCTATCCTTCAATAAACCAAAAATTTTGCTTATTTATTAGAGAAAGAAAATGGAATAAATCTGAGCAGTGTTTTATGGGATGGGAGAGAAAAAGAGGAAAGATTGAGGAGTTTAATCAACTTTTATGTGGGGTTAAAAAAAGTGATACAACCTTTACTAGAGTTTTATGTGATAATCAATTATTAGAAACATATAAATATGTTATTACGTTGGATGCTGACTCTGATCTAATTCCTGATAATGCCGCAATACTTGTGGGTCTTATTGATCATCCCTTAAATCAACCCATCATAGATATGACAACTGGAAAATTAAAGGAAGGTTATGTAATTATTCAACCGACTGTACAAAACCACATAATTGATAGTAGACATAGCCGATTTTCTAAAATCTTTGGAGATGAAGGTGGTTTGTCACATTATTCTTTTGTTATATCTGATATTTATCAGGACATATTTAATGAAGGTTCATATGTAGGAAAGGGTATTTATGATGTACAAGCTTTCAATCAACTTTTAAATGGTGTAATTCCTGAAAATCGTGTATTAAGTCATGATTTACTTGAAAGTTGCTATGCCCGAACTGGTTTTTCAAGTGTAGCTAAAATTCTAGATAATTTTCCAAATACCTTTCTTTCTTATGCAAAAAGAGAACAACGTTGGTTACGAGGAGATTGGCAACTATTACCTTGGTTATTCAAAAGAAATAATTTCAATAGATTATCCAAATGGAAGATTTTTGATAACTTAAGAAGAAGTTTAGTACCAGTTTCAAGCTTAATATTTCTTCTTTTGAATCTATTACTTATGCCAAAAATATTTTATTTAGGCTTTATCTTAATATTTTTTACGGATGTCTTATATTTGGTTCACTTATTATTTACAGTTGTTTATGGAAAGCTAAGAAAACCTAGATTGACTATCTTGCACAAAGTGATTTGGAAAGAGGTCTTAAAAAGAATAAGAAGATCTATTCTAGGAATTGTTTTTATTCCTCATAGAGCCTATATAGCTATGAGTGCGATTATTCAAAGTCTTTATAGAATGGTAATTAGTAAGAAGCATCTATTGAAATGGAATGCCTCAGAAAATGTTGAAAAATCGGTAGAGAATACAAAAATAGGATATCTCGCACAAATGTGGGTTTCCTTTATTCCTGCAATTCTTTTACTTGCAATTATTAATCTAGTTAAAATATCATTGGCAGGAATTGTAATATATTTAGTTTTAGCGGTAGTTTGGGCTTTTGCTTTTTTGATTGCATATTTCCTTAGATTGCCAAGAAATAGAGAATTCCAAAAGAAAGATAAAGAGAATATAGAATTATTACTTGAGACTGCACGTAGAACTTGGAAGTTTTTTAAAGTTTTTTCATTTAAAAATGATAATTGGTTATGTCCTGATAATTATCAAGAAGTCCCTCAAAAGAAAATATCAAATAAGACCTCGCCTACTAACATAGGCTTACAATTTTTAACAATTTTATCAGCTAGAGACTTTGGCTTTGAAACATTAAGTGAAACAGTAGATAGAGTATCTAATTTATTGAATACGGTAATTAAATTTCCAAAATGGAAAGGACATTTATATAATTGGTATAATATACATACTCTTGAAGTTCTAAATCCAGCTTATGTGTCTACTGTAGATAGCGGAAATTTCTTTGGCCATATTATTACTTTGAAAAATGGTTTGTTAGAACAACTTGATTTACCTATTTTATCTAGTAGAATAGTCGAACAACTTGAGGTGTTGCTAAAAAAAGTGAATACCGATAGCCATTTGAAGAATGAGTATAACAATATTGGCGATTTAGAGACTGACTTAGAAAATGTAAAAAAGGAATTAAGCAACCAAATAGAAGATCTAAAAGAGCGAAATGATGCCTTAGTTATGGTAAATCAAATTTTAACAGAGATTCAAATTTTTAATCTTCAAAATTATTCTTATTCATCTTGTGCAACTTTAAGAGAAGTAGCCCAAGAAGAAAATGAAATGGCGAAAATTTTGATTAATGAAATTGAAGATATTAGAGATACTATAGATAAATTGCTAGAAGAGGTTAGTTTTGCTTATTTATTTAATGAGAAGAGGAAGTTGTTCTATATTGGATATCATGTATCCTCAGAAACCATGGATACTGGTTGTTTTGATTTGATAGCATCGGAAGCCTTGCTTACTAGTTATCTTGCAATTTCTAGAGGTGATATTCCTGCAAAACATTGGAATAAATTGGGACGACTATTAACTATTGTTAAAGGCCTACCTTGCTTTGTTTCTTGGAGCGGAACAATGTTTGAATATCTGATGCCTAAACTAGTGATGAAAGAATATGGGGAAACTGTTTTTGCGAATACTTCAAAAGCCGCGGTGTTGCAACAAATACATTATGCAAAACAAAAGAACATACCTTGGGGTATATCCGAGTCACAATATTATCGGTTTGACTTGGATTCAAACTACCAGTATAAAGCTTTTGGTGTTCCTAAAATTCGATTAAAACCTTCCTTTAGTGATTCATTAGTTGTTACCCCTTATGCGACTTTGTTGGCACTTTCTTATGCTGAAAAATCAGCTTTTGCTAATTTGAAAAGTCTTATGGAAAAAGGTGCCTTTGGAGATTACGGTTTCTATGAAGCAATTGATTTTGATACAAATAATCCAGATACTATGAATGAATATTCGATTATAAAGTCGTTTATGGCACATCATCAGGGAATGATTATGGTTTCTATCAATAATTATTTAAATCAAGGAATTATGAGAACAAGGTTTCATAAAGAACCTATTATAAAGGCAAATGAAACATTGCTTGAGGAAAAAATAGATTCTCATTTTATTTTAATTGCAAAAAAAGGCTATACGATTAAAACGAAAAAAGAAGATCATAAAAAAGCTAAAGACAACGTATTAAGTAATCGCTATGTCAATACAACTGCGCCAATTGTTCCTTTAGCCAACTACCTTTGTAATAATCGTTATTCTGTTATGATTACTTCTGATGGAGATGGATTTAGTAAGTATATGAATCGTATGATTTATAGGTGGAGACCGGATCGATATGCTTCTTCAGGGAATTATATCTATATTAAAGATGTCAAAGCTAATAAAGTCTGGAGCGCGACCTTTAATCCTACAAAAGCAGAGGGAGACACTTATCAAGCCATTTTTTCACCTCATAAAGCAGAGTATAAGAGAAAGGATGGTGATATATCCTCAAATACAACAATTAGTTTAACAATTTTTCATGATGTAGAAATTCGTAAAGTTACATTAAATAATCATGGTAAAACAGACAAGATTATTCAATTAACAAGTTATTTAGAAGTTGTGGGGGATTCCTATTTGGCTGAGTTAAGTCATCCTGCTTTTAATAAACTGTTTATAGAAAGTGAATTTCTTAAAGAAGAATCTATATTCCTGTCAAAAAGAAGAAATCAAAATACGATAAATAAACCTTATCTTATGCATATGGTTAAGTCTGGAAATAAATTTGTTAAAGAAATCGAATATGAGAACGACAGGCTTAAGTTTATCGGTCACAATAATTCGTTGCAGAATCCAGATGCGATGCAAAGGGACTCATTGTTCAATATCGCAGGTTTCTCAAAAGACCCGATTATGAGTATTCGCGTAAGCGTGCTTGTAAAAGCCGGGGGAATGGCGTCTGTATCGTTTATAACAGGAGTATGTAAAAATAGAAAACATGCAATTCAAGTCAGTGATGAGTTTAGTGATCCATATAGAATTGATGATGCAATAGCTCAATTTGGTAGACAAAGTGAAATGGAACTTAAATATCTTGAAATTACAAAATCTCAACTAAAAGCATATCAAGATTTAGTTAGTCCTATTTATTATCCAACTCGTTATTATAGAGGATCAGCTAATAGCATTAGAAAGAACTTGAAAAATCAAAGCTTTTTATGGAAATTCGGAATTTCAGGAGACGTTCCTATTCTTCTTCTAAAAGTTAAATCTATTGATGAAGTGCGTATTGTTAAGGATGTATTAAAAGCTTATGAGTATTATAGACTGAATTTGATTAAAATAGATCTGATTATTCTCAATGAATCTAAATCTATCTATATGGATGATTTGAATGATTTTTTAAATGAGCTTGTTAGTACACTTAAGATTTATGATGAAAGTATTGAGAAGAAGAGTTTGTTCATAATTAATGCACGTCAATTAATACCTGCGGAAATTAATCTACTAGATACTGTAGCTATGGTTGTCTTTTCTGAAGAGACAGGCATATATTTTAGAAGTGTCAAAGAAACATTAGGAGAAATTGTTGAATAATAATAAAAAGAAAAAGAGGAGTAAATATGAAAAATACCTCAAATTTTGAAGAAAATAAACAATATGAGTTCTTTAATGAGTTTGGAGGATTTGTTGAAAATGGAACGGAATATGAAATTCTTTTAGAAGGAAAGAATAAGCCACCAGCACCATGGATTAATGTGATTGCAAATAGTAATTTTGGATTTCAAGTGTCTGAAACAGGTGCAGGATACACATGGTGCTCAAATAGTAGTGAGAATAAAATAACACCATGGTCCAATGACCCTGTAAGCGACCAAGCCTCTGAAGCAATCTATATTAAGGATGAATTGAGTGGTAAAACGATGACTCCTACTTCCCTTGGCCAAACTAATCATGGGACTTATATTGTAAGACATGGCTTTGGGTATTCAAAGTTTTATCATAAAGAGAATGATTTAAAGCAGGAACTTACGGTATTCACCCCAATTGATGAGCCTATTAAGATTTGGAATCTAAATTTAAGCAATATGTCCAAAAGTCCAAGAAATTTAACTCTTACTTATTATGTGGAGTGGACATTAGGTGTGCAAAGAGAGTTGACGAATCCGTATATTGTAACAAATTTTGATAATGAATATGAGTATTTAAGTGCAAAAAATATTTATAATTATCATTTTTATAAACATTGTGCATTTATGTTCTCAAACGAAATAGTTAAGGCATATACAGGGGATCGTGAAGAATTTTTGGGTCGAAAAGGAACTGTATTAAATCCAGAAGGACTGTCCTTGGAGCTTTCTTGTAATACAGGAGCTTGCTATGATCCCTGTGGAGCGATTCAAGTTACAATTTCGTTGAACCCAGGAGAAACTAGAGATATTCTATTTGCACTTGGAGAAAGTCCTGATCAAGAAGAAATAAATAGACTTGCAGAAAAATATAAAGATATAAATGTAGTTGAAAAAGAGCTCGTAAGGGTTTGCCAACACTGGGAAGATATTTTAGGAAAGGTTCATGTAAAAACAAATGACAGAGCCATTGATATTATGGTAAATGGTTGGCTATTGTACCAAACCATATCTTGCAGAATTAATGCAAGAGCGGCATTTTACCAATGTGGTGGAGCCTATGGATATCGTGATCAATTACAAGATACACTTTCCTTATTATATGCTGATCCTAAAGCACTAAGAGCACAAATTAAAATTGCAGCGAGTAGGCAGTTTGAAGAGGGTGATGTACAACATTGGTGGCAGCCACCAATGGGAATAGGTGTACGAACGAGAATAACGGATGATTTATTATGGCTACCTTATGCTACTGCATTTTATATTAAAGGAACGGAAGATTACGAGATTTTGAAAGAGAAAATTCCATATATAACAGGCCCTCTACTTAAACCAGATGAACGAGAAATCATGTGTACCCCAGAAGAATCAAGTATTGTTGAGAGTATTTACAATCATTGTAAAAAAGCAATTTTGCATACCAAGTTAGGAGTGCATGGACTGCCACTTATGGGTGGAGGTGACTGGAATGATGGAATGAATGCTGTAGGTATTGGAGGAACAGGAGAAAGTGTTTGGCTTGCTTGGTTTTTTTATACAGTGTTGAGTGATTTTATTCCCTTGTGTTATCATGAGAACGATGAATCTTTTGCCCTTGAATTAGAGAAAAAACGGGAACTTCTTAAAAAAAATGTCGAGAAATATGCATGGGATGGAGATTGGTATTTGCGTGCATTTTATGATGATGGAACGAAGTTAGGATCTAAAGAAAATAAGGAATGTTGTATGGATTCGATTAGTCAATCCTGGAGTGTAATCTCTAAGGGGGCTAGTGAAGAAAGGGCCAATATTGCCATGCAATCTGCAAGAAGGAATTTAGTGAAAGAGAAAGAAGGACTTTCCCTATTATTATATCCACCATTTGATAAAACAGAGAAGAATCCAGGGTATATTAAGAATTATTATCCAGGAATTAGAGAAAATGGAGGACAGTATACACATGCAGCGGTTTGGCTTGCAATTGCCAGTACAATGATTAAAGATCATAGTTTTTCCTACACACTTTTTACGATGTTGAATCCTATTCATTCCACTTCAAATAAGAGAAATGCCTTGATTTATGAAAAGGAACCATATGTTATGGTAGCGGATATCTCGTTAAGTGCTCCTTATGAAGGAAATGGTGGTTGGAGCTGGTATACTGGTTCCGCAGGATGGATGTACCAGGGGTTGGTAAATCATTTTTTAGGGGTAAGAAAAGAGAATGGATATTTAATAATTAATCCCTCAACACCGCAAAGCTTTGGAGATTTTTCACTAGTGTATAAAGATGATATAACGACATATGAGATACTTGTAGAAAGTAGAAGTAAAGGAATTATGGAAACAAAATCCTTAATTGTTGACGGGGAAAAAATAGAAGGTGATAGAATTAGATTGAAGAGTGATGGGGGAAAACATATAATTATAGTCTAGAAAAAGGATACCTGTTGGCTCCTAATGACTAAAATGTTAAACCCTCTGATTTAACATTTTTACTAAACTCATTTTTCATCTCCTCCATTTTGTTTGGATAATCTGCAAGTAGCTTTCTTTAGTTAAAATAAGGTATAAAGTTGAATTACCAATTCCTTTAATCAATATTTCATTATTGATAGTAACCTATAAATGTGCACAAATTGGATGTAATCTTCTAGCCATTGTAAGTTTTATTCAGTTCATCATTGTCTCTAATTTTTCTTAAAGTCTTTCTACAAATACATATTTTGATAGATAATTGACAAAGATTCTATTTATTCAACCCGTGGTTTTCAAGATTCTCTTGTGCTTCTTTTATTTTTCTCTTATCATGATATTGCACTTATACCTCCAATATATTTACTAGCGTGTTTATATTTTAGGGGTAAGTGCTTTTTATTTAAAGCATTACTAGTAGGTAAACTGTAAGATAT
>JAENWY010000072.1 GCA_016649775.1 Spirochaetaceae bacterium | reverse complement strand
ACTAACGCGAAGTTTAAGTGCTCTAAATCTAAAATAGAGTTTGTGGCGTTTTTTTGACTATATAGAAATATTAAAAATGGTGAATTGGAATTTTGCGATTTAAGCAATGCCTATTTTTTTATCACCTATTACATAGAATCTTAGTTAATAGCTTTTATTTTAAATCTTAAAAAGATCTCTTTGTATATGTACAAATAAGTTAAATAATATATGTTATTTAACTATTAGAATTAGAATTTTAACTACAGTTTTACTGTGGATTAAATAAATTAGGAGTGGAATTATGAAAAAGAACAAAATCATTTTATTAAGTGTATTAATGATTGCAGTATTATTTACAAGTTGTGCAAAGAAAGATCAAACAACTATGGAAAAAATTAATGACAAAGGTGAAATGTCATTTGCAATGACCGGTGGGTATCCTCCCTTTAATTTTATTAACGAAAATGGAGATTTGGATGGTTTTGATATAGATATTGCGAAAGCTTTAGCAAATGAAATGGGAGTTAAAGCCGTTGGTATAACTACAGCTTGGGATGGCATTATCGGAGGTCTATTAAGTAATAGATTCGATACAATTATTGGAAGTATGGCAATAACACCTGCAAGATTAGAAAAAGTAAACTTTTCAGATCCTTATTATTATGATGGTGCCCAATTCTTTTCAACATCTGAATTAAATATAGCAAGTATAAAAGATTTAAAAAATGGAAAAGTTGGAGTAGTAACTGGTACAACATATCAGAATGCTTTAATTAAAATGGACAATATTGATGAGATTATGCAATTTGAAAGTGATATAGATAATATCATGGCTCTTGAGCAACATAGAACTGATGGTCTTGTTACTGGTAGATTTGTTGGAATACAAGCTGCTAAAAAATATGATGTTGATTTAGTTGCTGTAGGCGAAATGTTATATGCAGAAGATATTGGTATTGCTGTTAGAAAAGGTGATGATGCCTTTTTAGAAGCTTTAAATAACTCATTAGAAACTATTATTGCTAACGGAACATATGATGAAATAAGTCAAAAGTGGTTTAACACTAATATTTTAGAGAAACGTTAGGAGAAATTGATGGATTTATTTAACGGATTTTTTATTCCACTCAAAGAATTTTTCATGGTGGTAATAAAATATGCTCCAAAATTTGACCAGGCGGTGTTATTAACCTTAGAACTTTCGGTTTTTTCAATAGCACTTGGTACAATAATTGGACTTATAGTTACAATATTAAAATTGACAAAATTTAAGGGGTTACAGAAGATAGCCTATGCATATATTTCAATTGTAAGAGGAACTCCCCTCCTCTTACAATTATATTTCATTTTCTTTGGATTACCATTAATTGGTTTAGAATTTAATGCTTTTATCTCAGCAACAATTGGTTTAGCATTTCATAGTGGAGCCTATATTAGTGAAATATTTAGAGGTGCAATTATATCAATTGATTATGGACAAGAAGAAGCTGCAAGAGCTCTAGGAATGAGCAAAATTGAAGCATTTATTCATATAATATTGCCTCAAGCATTTAAGAGGTCAATACCTTCATTAGGTAATCAATTTATTATTGCAGTAAAAGATTCATCTTTAGCAAGTGTAATTACAATTACTGAGATTACTCTTACGGCTAGACAATTCAGTGCAGCAACTTATAATCCATTTCCAATCTTGTTTATCGCCGGAGTTTATTACTATGTGATTATTACAATATTGTCAAAATCACTAAAAGCTTTAGAAAGGAGATTACAAGTAGATGAAAGATAAATTAATGATAAAAGTAGCAGGTCTACATAAATATTATGATGATTTAGAAGTCTTAAAAGGAATTGATTTAGATGTTCATGAAGGCGAAGTAATTAGTATTATTGGAGCTAGTGGCTCCGGTAAAAGTACTTTGCTTAGATGTATTAATTTTCTTGAAACAAAAAATAAGGGTGATATTTATGTTAATGGAAAAAAGATAAGAAGGAGTGCTGGCGATATAAATAAATTGAGGGAAAAAGTTGGAATGGTATTTCAGCGATTTAATTTATTTCCCCATAAAACTGTATTGCAAAATGTTATGGTAGGTCCTGTTGTAATTAAAAAAGCAAAAAAAATTGAAGCTAGAAATAAGGCTTTAAAATTATTAGAAAGTGTTGGTTTAGAAGATAAGGCTGATGTATATCCAGCTATGCTATCTGGAGGACAACAACAAAGAGTTGCTATTGCTAGAGCTTTAGCAATGAACCCTAATGTTTTACTGTTTGATGAACCCACTTCAGCCCTAGATCCAGAGTTAGTTGGAGAAGTTTTGCAAGTTATTGATAAATTAGCAAAACAAGGTATGACTATGTTAATAGTAACACATGAAATGGGATTTGCAAGAGAAGTCTCAGATAGAGTTGTTTTCTTACATGAAGGTAAAATTGAAGAAAGTGGAACGCCTGATGATATTTTCGAAAGGCCACAAAGTGAAAGACTTCAGGCCTTTATAGCTAGTATTTGGTAGGATAAAGAGTCAACTTTGTAAATGGTGAGTAAAAGAACTAAATTATCACAAATAATTAAAAGGGTGTAAAAAGCTCTTTTAATTTTGTTTTCTATATTTGTCTTACAGATATGTAAACGGTTGCTTATGTAGTTGTAATGATAGTTAGCCAAAGCTATATATAACTTTTATTAAACATTAAGAGTAATAAGCTTAGCTGCTTCTTAAAACGCTTCCTCTGATGATATGAGCATAGGGCTTTTGATGGTCTCAACTATTATTGATTGTTAAATAAAAGATTTAGCATTTTATTATAAAAACTACTAATTATGTTTTTTCGTTCAAAAATACAATGTTCACAACTTAAGCTCATTACGCGTTTTTCTGAGGATAGATATCCTACATTAAAGCAATGAATAAACTGTTATTAAATAAAAGATTTACCAGTTATTCCTTAAGTTGTGAGCATTGTCAAAAATAATTAAAATCATTCTTTTTAACATCCAAAAAAATTGACTATATTCGTAATTAAAATTAGATTAAAAGGTGAAATACCCTAATAACTATTAAATTCAATTCACGAATATAGTCAAATATATTTTAGATATATTAAAGTAATTAATCCTCGATAAGGCCTGTAGATTTATCAAAAGAAAGTACAGTAGGTAATACATACATACTCAAAATATTTTCTTTTTTGAGTGGAATTCCACCCTCTTCTAAATTAGCAATAAATTCTTTTGCATCGTCAATTTTTTCAATATGAGTTAAAATTAAAATTTTCTCGCCTTCATGTCCACTGCCACCACTAAAGAATCCACTGAATAAGCTAAATTCACTTTCTAAGCTTTTGTTTAAATTCTTCGCATCCCATACTGTTGCTTTTTGAATCCCTACACTTTGTAGTGCGAGTAGAACATCTTCTTTATAATCTAAGTTTGATAATGAAATAATTAATAAATTCATGGTTATACCTCCTATTAATCGGTATCTGATTGATTTACTTCGCCAGCTTTTTGAAGAGCATAACGAGTCAATAAAGGACCGACAATTTCTGTTATTATTGTAGTGAATAAAAGTACATTGATAACAACCTTAGCTAAAGTTGCTCCTTCTAATCCATATTGTGGTAATGTGAACTCTTTGTTAATAGCTAGTGCTAATGCTAGTGCTACACCTACTTGAGGTAGTAGAGCAAAACCAACTAAACTTCTAACGGTTTTTGGAGCCTTACCAATATTTGCACCAAGGGTTGCACCCCCTGTTTTACCAATGCTTCTAGCTACAAAATACCATAGACCTAGAACACCAATATTCTTGATTAAAGAAATATCTAAGTGAGCACCACCTAGTATGAAGAATGCTGTAATAAAAATGGGTGATAAACTTATAACTATATTAGCACTTTTTTTACTTAGAACAGGTGATGTATTAACTAATACTGCACCAAAAGCCATTGCAGCAAGTAATTCAGAAACGCCTAAAATTTCAGCAATTCCAAGTAATCCCATTAGAAAAGCAACTAATAGCAACATTATTTGTTCATTGTTTTTAATCTTTTTAAGAATTAAAACATAAATAATTGCAGATACAATTCCTAGTCCAACGGCTTCAATAATTGAAATTAAAGCACCTAAAATCATTACAGATACCGAAATTGAAGTTCCTAAAATTCTTGAACTTACAAAGCCTTCGACAAATACATAAATAATAAGAGCAGCAGCATCATCAAGTCCTACAACTGCTAATATTGTAGAGGTTAATGGGCCTTTGGCTTTGTATTGTCTTATTACAGCTACGGTTGCTGCAGGAGCTGTTGCACTAGCAACTGCACCTAGTAACAGAGTTGTATTTGGATCTGCATGATAGATGTAATTTAGAACAAGTGTTACTACTAAGAATGCCCCAAGGCTTTCACATATAACAATTGCAAAAATACTTTTACCTAAACTTTTAATAACATCAGTTTTTAGCTCTATCCCAATTGTGAAAGCTATCATACCTAGAGCTATTGTTGATAAAGAACTAAATTTATTTAACATATCAGGAGTTAATAAATTTACTGCTGATACTCCTAAAATTACTCCTAAAATAACAAACCCTGTAACTTCAGGAACTTTAATTTTATTAGTCAATAATTTAATTGCATAAGCAGTTGTGAAAATTATGGCTAAATAAAGAAAAATATTATCTGGCATTATACTATTTTCCCTATAGACCAGTAAATTGAGCAATTACTTCTTCAGCTATTGTAGCTGCTAGTAACGCTTGTCTTCTTTGGTTGTTTCGTACGATTAAAGTTACTTTTGAAAGTATCTGTAAGTATGTAGTTTGTTCGTTTTCTGGACCACCAATTAATAAGACTATGTTTACACTTTGATTATTACCGCCGCCCCAATCTAAATCATTTTTTAAAATAGCTGGGATTACAAAGAATTTTGAAATACTTTTAAGCTTTGCATGAGGTATTGCTACTTTCCAACCGATATCGGTGCTCATAATTAACTCTCTTTCTAATAGAGCCTCTTTAAATTCGTCTTTTCTAGATAAATATCCTAGTTTTTCTGCTTGAATTACCATTGCTGATAGTACTTCTTCTTTATTAACACTGTTTAAAAACATTACTGAATCTTCTGAAAAATATTCTTCTATTCTCATAACTAACTCCATTAAATTCAATATTATGAATTTATATGTATTTTGTAAAGTTGTTTATCTAAAGAGTGTAATAATTTTTCTTTTTCTTTATAAAATATAGATTTAGATATCTATAAAAGCAGTTTTTTGAATTTAAGAAGAATACTGTTATCAATATTTCTTTTTAAATTAGAATGAATTTTAAATTTAATAATACTGAGGTATTTAGAAACTATGTTATTTTTTTGATGTATTTATTAAGATAATATTTAAAGAAATAAATCTCTTATGCAGGTCTCTATGCATTTGTGTTTACTTCCTTTTTTTTATCTTTATGGATAACTTAATAAGCTCTTAATAAAGTATTTTTTATGTAAATTTGCATTTTATCTTTTCTAATACAAAAATTCTTTTATTAAAGTTTAAAGGTTGGATTTCCACATTGCATACAATGTGACATCATTATTTGGCATTATAAATGAATCACCTTCATTATAAGTAGTTCCTGTTCCATCTTCTTCAGTATTCCATCCAATAAAATTGCTTCCTTTAATTTCTGAATCTGTGTATTCACTAAACTCACTAATGCGAGGAATAACAAATCCTCCATTTGAAATTATAACATAAGCTCTTTCATAAAAATCAGATTGCTCAGTTACATAAAAATACAATGAAAAAAAATTCATATCATCACCTCTAATAGCCTGAAAATTAATTCCTACGCTTGTTACCACTTAAAATTTGAATATCATCATCATCATAATTAATGTTACAATATGTAGAAATATTTTTTGCAATTATTTTTTCTTTAATGAGTTTACCTATATTTCAAGAAGACCTAAGGATTCTTCTGTACCAGAATTACATTCCATACTTCATTTTGTATTTGAATTATAATTATTGAATTATTATCCCTTGAATTGTCAAGTCAAGTGCAACGAGGTTCCATAAATCATAGTAGATGAATTAGATTATGAATTCAAGAGATTAGTCTTAAAGCTAATAAATCCCCTATTTGTATATTCGGTACATTTTATTAATCAGAATTGTAATACATTAGCTCATCTCTAAGTTTTCTATTCCATACTGCAGTGATACAACATAAATAGAAAAAATAAAGATTTTGAATAATTTTTTTAATAATATTTCAATTAATTTGAGATTGGTCTCTTTATATTAAAATAGATAAGAAATCATTTGATCAAATTACGGATTTTTTTCTAATAAAAAGGGTCTTTTTATGAATTTCTGTGAATAGAAACAATTTTTCTTACCAGCATTATCTTTAATACTATATATATTTGCTTTTTCTGAATAATCTAATTTAAGCATATGAAAAAATTTCGAAATTTTAAAAATAAGTTTTAGTACTTTGCTTGCTCTCAATTTCAATTAAATCAAATCTCTAATTTGTTCCAGCAAAAGATTTCATAAGTGTTTTTTCAAAATCAACTTGAGTTCTAGATTATATCGATATTTATTTATTTATTAATATCAAAATAGTCATATATAATAATTATATAATAAAATTAAAAATACATATAGATACAATTAATATGTAATATTATATATGTAATATAACTCATACTATTTTAGAATATTTATCTTTAATTTCTTATTGTTATTACTTTTAATTAAATATATTTAAAAATATTTATAAATTTAAATTATTATAAATTGAAATTATATAATAATATATACATAAAAAATACAATATTATATAATCAAAAATGTTGCATACTAATATTATGTACTTACTTATATACAGTAAGTACATAAAAAATAATAAAAATATTAAATTTATTTAATTACATATGATATATGCAATTAATTTGAATTATTTATCTAAAAATTATTGACAAAAAATGTAATTGAGCAAATAATTGAACAAAGAATAAATTTAAGAAGGTGCAAATCTAATGGGAAGTAGAGCTCCATTTACGCTATGTAGAATTCAAAACAAAGAAAAATTTTCATATTATGTAATGTTCAGAAATCCAATTTCTGGAAAAAGATGTACGAAGAAAAGCATTGATAAATTAAAGGCTTCCTTAAATATGGGGTATGAAGTTGTTAATAGACGTGACGAAGCTATAATAATTGCCCAACGAGCGTTAGAATCTAATATTATTTTCAGCCATAATAAGAAATTAACTTTTTCTACCTTTTTGTTAGATTTTTATGATCTTGAAAAATCAGAATATTTTAAACGTAAATTAATGTTAGATCCTCATGCAATCTCCATTGATTATGTATCTATACGTAGAAATCTTATTCAAAATCATATTATACCTTTAATTTCTAAAGAGTTTGAACTTGTTAAAGTTGATTTAAACTTTCTTGAAACTATTCAAACAGATTTAGTTAATAGAGATAATTTAAGTTCTACTACTGTAAATCAGATAATGAGTTCTATTTCTCTAGCATTAGAATATGCAAAGAAGAAAAATTACATTACTCATAGTGTTACTACAAAAGTAGACACTATAAATATTAAAGGAAAGACTCGAGGAATTCTATCTCAGGAAGAAACTTTTACTTTTATGAAATATATAAAAAAATTGAAAAATAAGAGAGTTTTTCTTTCCTGTTATTTATCTTTAGTGACCGGCATGAGATCTGGTGAACTAAGAGCTTTAAAAATCAATAATTTGCAAGATAATTTAATCAAGATTGATACAGCTTATGCTAATTTGGCAGGATTTAAAGAGCCTAAAGGTAAAAAAAGTAGAATTGTGCCCTGCCCTAATTCTTTAATTGAAGATTTAAAGGCATTTGCGCTATCAAATCCGTATGAAGATAAAATTGAGGGGTTAGTTTTTTGGAGTGCTAGAGGTGGTAAAGTTGTTTCTTCTCATTATTTTTGTTCAAAATTTAAAGAGGCTTTAATAGATTCAAAAGTTTTAAATAAAGAAGAAATTGAGGAAAGAAACATTTCTTTCCATTCTCTTCGACATATGGCAAATACACTTCTTAGAGGATCAGTTGATGAATATATATTAAGATTAACAATAGGACATAGTAGTGATCAATTATCTGATATTTATTCTCATATTGAAGAAAATGCTTTAAAGAGCCTTAGAGCTGCACAAAAACAGAATATATTGCCTTTAATTAGTTTAGATGAATAAAAAAGGAAATTTTGTTAGACTTGTAGCTAATAATCTCCTATAATTAAATATTTACAATTTTATGATATTTTATATTCTGAATTTATTATTAGCTTAACTACATTAAATGACACATATTTTTTATGTAATTTTTTTTATTAGTGTTATTATAGAGTTTTATTAAAACGTATTTTAAAGTTATTAGTTTGCTTTTTAAAAATATTTTGCTTAATTATTGTAGAAGAAAAAAAAATACTTAAAAGGATAAATATGAAAGACAATATTACAAACGAAATGATAGAAGAACTCTATAGCGAAAATAATGCTACTTTTTATTCTTTAGGTTCGCTTTCTCTTTCTTATATATACAATAGCTTAGGCATTGGGAAATTTATTAATTCTCAACCTGGTGGTTTTGATGATAATTCTTCTAATATCCTAAAATTGATTATCTATTCTAAAGTACTCTTGCCTTATGCAAGTAGAATTAATTACTTCGAAGATATGGATAGTTTTAATGATAAAGATGTTTATCATTTTACTAATTTACTTCCAAAAATTAATGAAGATTTAATTTCTTATATAAATACTCAAATAGTTGATAAAATGGATAGAGATACTAGTGATATTGTTTGTTTAAGAACTGATGATGTACTTATCATCGTCGATAATGATGGGATTCCTCTTTATTACATGCAACGAGTTGGAACAACTAGAGCTGATTTACAAGAGCTATTATTAGAATTTGAATTAATTTATGAAGAAGAAGATATTAGAATAGTTGAAGCTCCTAAATATATAAGGAATCTATTTGATTTGTCACTAAAAAATGAAGATGTATTTGATTCAAAAGAAAAATTCATAGCATATTATTTAATAAGCTATGTTACATTGGTTTTATTAAGAATTTTGGCAAACAAATTAGGAAAGAAGTATAAGTTAAAAGAGTTAGCTAAGTCTTTAGAAAAGAGTGTCATTCTTACTTATGATGATAAATCCTATAAGAATCTGTATAAAGATAAGATACTAATAGAACTTCAGAATATAATGAATATTCCCTATGAAAAAAAAATCCTTTTAAAAAAAGATATTGATCAATTAAAAGCTAGTGTTGATAATAGAATTGAATTAAATATTTAAATGTATTATTATGTATCCTATGCAACAGATAGGAATTAAAAACTATAGTATACATTAAGCACTTAGCAAGTAAATGCTAAGAAATACAACAAATTGATAAGGATCTAAAATGAAATATATAAAAAAATT
>JAENWY010000383.1 GCA_016649775.1 Spirochaetaceae bacterium | reverse complement strand
TTCTACCTTTATAAATAGCTAGAATAATTGTAATTGGAATAATTGCAAGTGTTCTTGTTAGTTTAACAGTAACCGCTTTATCAAGAGTTGCATGACCAAGGTGATAAATACTATCCCAGGTAGAGGCAGCAGCTGTTACAGATGAGGTATCATTGATTGCAGTACCTGCAAATATACCAAAGGCGTTGCCACTTGTTGGGTCAAAATTTAGTAGTGCACCTAGTTTTGGAAAAAATAGAGCAGCAATAACATTGAAAAAGAAGATAACCGCAATTGATTGAGCAATAACTTCTTCATTTGCATCAATTACAGGAGCTGCAGCTGCTATAGCACTTCCTCCACAAATTGATGAACCAATACCAATTAAGGTAGCGGTATCACCATCAATGTCCATTACTTTACTAAGAATGAAGGCTATAATTAGAGAGATTGAAATTGTTCCAATTATTATAGGGAAAGATTGTATTCCTGTTTGTAGTATAACATTTAGATTAAGACCAAAACCTAGTAATATTACAGCATACTGTAATATTTTCTTTGATACCCATTTTATTCCAGGTTCAAATTGTGTTTTATCTTTTATAAATAAAGTAATAATCATAGCTGCTAGAATTCCTATTACAGGTCCACCGATTACACTAAATATCTTACCTAAAAGATATGCTGGAATTGCTATTAATAAGGATAATAGTATTCCCTTATAACTGTTTCTAATAAAGTTCATTAAAGATTGCCCCTTGAATGTGGATACTATCAAATTCTTGTGATAAGATAAAGTAAAACTTTTTTATGTATTGATAAGAAAATCTTATGAGGTAGTATGTTAGATTATAAAATTAGAACCTTTTTAAAGGTCTGTGAAACCATGAATTATAGAAAAGCAGCTGAAGAGCTAAATATGAGTCAGCCCTCAATTACGCAACACATTCACTCACTCGAACAATACTATAATTGTAAATTATTCATTTACGATAGAAAGCATTTAATAAAAACTGAGCAAGCTACAATTTTAGAGCGTTTCTCTCTATCTATGAGAGCTAATGAGAAAATTCTATGTAATACTTTGTTAAAACAACCAAAAATGGAAATTAGAATAGGGGCAACTAAGAGTATTGGTAATTATGTAATTAATGATAAAATAAAGTCTCTATATGACAATTACAAATTAACATTTGTAATTGATAATACTTATAATCTTTTATCATTATTAGAGAAAAATGATTTAGATATTTTATTAGTTGAAGGCCTTTTTGATAAAAGCATTTATGAATATAAATTATACAAAATAGAAAACTTTGTTGGTATTTGCTCAAAAACTAGTCCTTTATTAAATAGAAAAGTTAGTTTTAAAGAGTTGTTTGGCAACAATTTAATATTAAGAGAAAAAGGTTCTGGTACAAGAGAAATCTTTGAACAAGAGCTAAGAAAGAGTAGTTACTCCATTAATCAGTTTAAAAGTTGTGCAAGTATTAGTAGTTTTGATTACATATTAGATTTTGTAAAAGATAATAAGTGTATATCCTTT
>JAENWY010000024.1 GCA_016649775.1 Spirochaetaceae bacterium | reverse complement strand
TAATCAGCCCACTATTAAAGCTAGGTGGAGGTAGGGGAGACACTTTAGTTGAGGCACACAAGTATTTAATTCCTATGTTTTTTGGATCATTTTTTTTCATAGCCAATAGTATTTTAAATGGTATTCTTAACTCTCAAGGTGATACTAAAAGTTATCGCAACTTTTTAATAATTGGTTTCTTTTTAAATATTGCTTTAGATTCTCTTTTTATTACTGGCATTTTTGGACTTCCAAAGCTGGGAACAACTGGAGTATCTTTAGCTACTGTATTAATAATGTCCTTTGGTACAGTGTATTTATCAATTAAAGTAATTAAATCTCCTGAAATTAATAATGCACTATTAATAAAAAAAAGATTAGTAAGAGAACATATTTCTGAAATACTATCTCAAAGTATTCCTGCAACATTAAATACTGCTACAACTGCTATTGGAGTATTTGTTATTAACTATCTAATTTTGAGATTAAGTAGTGGACCATATGTTATTGCCGCCTATGGTGCAGCTATGAGAATTGAACAATTCATTTTAGTTCCAACTTTTGGATTAAACACTGCGGCTGTTACTCTTACAGGACAAAACTACGGTGCTGGAGATTATGACAGAGTTAATGAAACGAAGGTCAAGATTATGAAAGTTGGTATGATTATGGTTTGTTCTCTTGTAATTATAATTTATCCCTTTAAGGCTAAATTAATAGCATTATTTAATAGTGATCCTGAGGTAATTGCAGCAGGTGTTAAATATTTAGGAATTGCATTACTTGCAGAGCCTACCTATATAATTATGGGTCTATTAACAAGTATGCTACAGGGTATAAAGAGACCTAGATATGCAGTTGGTCTTGGTTTATATAGACAATTAATTATGCCATTTATTTTAATTACATTTTTAGTAAGTGTATTTGGGATGGGAATTACTGCTGTTTGGTGGAGTATATTTGCTGTTAACTGGTCGGCGGCTATATTTACCATATTTTATACTAATAGAACATTTAAGAAGGTATTAGTATAATATTTATTAAAATATTGGTATAAACTCTACTTGATAGTGGACATTTTGATTAATTACTAATATTTTAAGTATAATATTTAATTCCTACTAACCTTGTGGTATAGTAGGAATAAGGAGATATAATTATGATGATTTCAACGAAAGGTCGTTATGCCTTAAGAATAATGGTAGATTTAGCTCAACATAAAGAAGAAGGATTTATTTCATTAAAAATTATCTCAGAAAGGCAAGAAATCTCTTTAAAATATCTTGAGGCAATTATTGGCATATTAAATAGAGCAAATTTTGTTAAAAGTATGCGAGGCAAAAGTGGTGGATACAAATTACAAAGAGAAAGTAAAGAGTATAACATTGGTTCTATATTAAGATTAACAGAAGGTGGCTTAGTTCCTGTTAACTGTAGTAATTGCACCCCTGAACATTCTTGTGCACGAGGTGATGAGTGTTTATCTTATCCACTATGGGAGAACCTTGATAGATTAGTTAATGACTATTTAGACAGTGTTAGTTTAGAAGATATTGTTGAAGGAAGACTTGTAGATAAAGATATTGTAATAAAGTTTGTAGATAGATAACAATATTTAAGAAATAATATAATTGGGCTAATCCTTTAAAAAGACTTGAAAGGGGTTAGCTTTAATTTTATTATGAAGAAAATAATTTGTTTTGTTAGTATTGAATTTTAACAAGTTTACAGGAGACCTTACATGGTAGATATAGAAAAAGCTTCTGCAGCTATGAAAATGTTTTTAGAAGCAATTGGTGAAGATCCTAATAGAGAAGGTCTTAAAGAAACTCCTATGAGGGTTGCTAAAATGTATAATGAATTAACTGCAGGTTATGATGATTGTCCACAAGAGCATTTAAAAAAAGTATTTAGTGTAGAAAACAGTGAACTTGTTATTGTTAAAGACATTGAATTCTTTTCTTTGTGTGAACATCATTTATTACCATTTTTTGGTAAAGTCCATATTGCCTACATCCCTGAAGAAAAAGTTGTAGGTCTTAGCAAATTAGCAAGATGTGTTGAAACTTTTGCAAGGCGATTACAGATTCAAGAAAAGATGACAACTCAAATTGCAAATACAATAGATGAAACTTTAAAGCCTATAGGAATTATGGTGGTAGTTGAAGCAGAACACACCTGTATGACTATGAGAGGTATTAAGAAAGTTGGCTCTAGTACAGTCACTTTTGCAACTCGTGGTAAATTTAAAGAGGATTCTAATCTTAGAAAAGAGGTATTGGATTTAATAAAATGTTAGATAGAGTTAATTTGATACTAAAAAATAAAGATTTTATTAAATACTATAATAATATTATAGCCTTTGAAAGTGATAGAATTTTTTGTAAACATGATATGGAACATATTTTAAATGTTGCTAGAATCATGATTATTAAAGATGGAGAATATTCTAAACCTCCTGTTGATAAGGATATAATATATGCCCTCGCTGTTCTTCATGATTTAGGAAGAGCAATTCAATATGCGAGTGGAATAGATCATAATATTGCTGGTGGACAATTAGCTAAAGAAATACTACCACAATGCAATTATAATAATGAAGAAATCGAGCTAATATCATCTCGTATTATTAATCATAATAAAATACAAGCAACTAGTTATTTATCTCATTTATTACATTATGCAGATAAACTAAGTAGAAATTGTTTTGTTTGTAGTGCAAAAGATTTATGCAATTGGAGTGATGAAAAAAAGAATATAGGTATAGAAATATGAGAATAGCAAATAAGAATTTTGATACAGAGAATAATGTTTATATAATCGGTATTTTAAATGTTACCCCTGATTCGTTTAGTGATGGTGGTTTATACAATAATATTGATTCAGCTTTAAAACAAACGGAAAAGATGATTAAAGATGGCGCCTCAATAATTGATGTTGGAGGAGAATCTACAAGACCTAATTATACTAAAATAGGAATCAATGAGGAAATCGACAGAGTTTCTTCTTATATTGCAGCCATTAAAAAGAATTTTGATATTCCAGTTTCTTTAGACAGTTATAAAGAAGAGGTATTGAAAGCTAATATTAATCAAATTGATATGATTAATGATATTTGGGGCCTTAAATGGAACCCCTGTATTGCAGATCTTGTTGCCTCCTCTAATTTACCCTATGTTTTAATGCACAATAGAGCAAAAGCTGATTATACTAATTTTATAGAAGATTTCTTTTCTGATATTAAAGAAAGTTTAGCGATAGCAAAAAAAGCTGGAATAAAAAAAGAGAATATTATAATTGATGGTGGCGTTGGTTTTCAAAAAACTTATGAACAGAATTTAATCACTTTAAATAATACTAAAGACCTTAAAACTTTAGGTTATCCTATTATGGTTGCTGTATCAAATAAATCTGTAATTGGGCTTACCCTTAATGAAGATGTTAATCATAGATTATATGGAACTCTTGCAACTACTGCCCATGCAGTTATGGAAGGTGCTAGTTTTGTTAGAGTCCATGATGTTAGAGCAAATTATGAAATAATTAAAATGATTAAATCTATAAAGGCTGGGAGTAAATGGACTCAATAATTGTTAAAGGTTTAAAATTCTATGCAAAGCATGGAGTACTAGAAGCAGAAAAAGAGATGGGTCAATTCTTTTCTCTTGATGTTAAAATATATTTAGAAACAGTAAACAGTGATGATGCAATTTCTAAAACAGTTCACTATGGTCAATTAGCTAGTGAAGCAGTTAAATTTTGTAGTACTACTAGATTTGATTTAATAGAAACTCTAGTTAATAAACTTTCAACGCACTTACTGATTAAATATCCTTTGATTGAAAAAATTGATTTAACCTTACATAAACCTCACGCTCCAATTACTGAGAATTTTGAGGATGTTTTAATTAACATAGTAAGAGAGAGAGTAGTGTGCTATCTAGCTCTTGGATCAAACATTGGAGATACTACCGCTCATCTTAATAGTGTTAAAAAAGCTATTGAAAATAATCCCAATATAGAACTACTGAAGAGCTCTACCTATATAATTACACCTCCTTACGGTGTAGTCGATCAACCAGATTTTCTTAATGCAGTTATTAAAATAAGAACAATCTTTAGTATTACTCAATTATTAGATTTTACTCAAAGTCTTGAGGAAAGTGCAAATAGAGTAAAACTCAGACATTGGGGAGAAAGAACACTTGATGTTGATATCCTATTCTATAGTAATATTGTTTATTTTAGTGATAGTATAATAATCCCTCATCCTCAAATAGCCTTAAGAGCTTTTGTATTAGAACCAATGTGTGAAATTGAACCTTTCTTTATTCATCCTGTATTTAAAAAAGATATGAGAACTCTTTTATTAGAACTAAATAACTAAGAAGTGATAATTGTATACTTTTACTGTATTTAGGTAGAGAATATTTTTTATTTTTATAATTAGTTAACTATAGAAAAATATTTACTTTTTTTGCTTTATTCCTATTGACTCTATATGAGTATAAGGCTATAAGTATATTACCTATTAGTGCAATAGGATTTATAATAAATTCAATAGGATGGAGTAAATATAATGAAAGTAAGTAGAATAGATGAATTAGTTGGATCAACACCTTTAGTAGAATTAAAAAGATTAAAGGCTAAATATAATTTAAAGGGTAATCTCTTTGCTAAAGTTGAATATTTTAACCCCTCTGGTTCTGTAAAGGATAGAGCTGCCAAGCAGATATATCAGGCAGCACAAGAGCAGGGCCTTATTAATAAGGATACTGTAGTTATTGAAGGAACTAGTGGTAACTTTGGTATCGCTATTGCAATGATGGCTGCTATTAATGGTAATAAAGCAATTTTAGTTATGCCTTCTTCTATGAGTCGTGAAAGAATAAAGTTAATGAGTGCTTATGGAGCTGAAATTGTATTAACAGATCCTTCAAAGGGTATGAATGGTGCAAACGCTAAAGCTGAAGAATTAGCAAAAGATATTAAAAATAGTTTTGTTCCTCATCAGTTTGATAATATTGAAAACCCAAATTCACATTACATGGAAACAGGTAAAGAAATTGTTGATGACCTTGAAGGTAACGTTGATTTCTTTATAGCAGGTGTTGGTACAGGTGGTACATTAAGTGGTACTGCAAAGTACTTTAGAGAACATGATATTAAAGCAACTGTAGTAGCTGTTGAACCAGAAGGATCACCTTTTATTAGTGAAGGTATTAAGGGTTCACATAAAATTCAAGGTATAGGTGCAGGATTTATCCCAACCAATCTTGATCAAACTTTAATTGATATCGTAATGACCGTTAAAGATGAAGATGCATTTGAATCAAGTGCAATCTTAGCTCAAAGTGAAGGCTTTCTTGTTGGAATATCCTCAGGTGCTGCACTAAAGGCTGGAATTGAATTAGCTTCAAAAGCTGAAAATGAAGGAAAGAATATTGTAGTATTAATGCCTGATACAGGTGAGAGATACTTATCAACGCCTTTGTTTGAAAATGAAAAAAAATAAAATAATAAAATAATGATGATAGAAAACACCAGAATTAAAACTCTGGTGTTTTATTATTTCCTGAATTATTATTCTTTAATAATCTCTAACTTTGTAATTTTCTTATAATTTCTTTTGGCAAAAATGTTTGTAATTATAGCCTCTAAATAATGCGTTATACGCATAAAAATAGCACCAGGACCGTAACTATAGCAAAGTTAGGATAAACTTGATGTTAAATCTGTTATAAGTGTTGATACCTTGGCTCCAAATCTTATGAGTATAGTTTTCTTTTTGGTCTATCAATGTTGAGAGTCAATCTGATTCCATACGCTATCACATAGAATAATTAGTTATGAATAATAACAACTAAAAATACTATTGCGCTTCTGGAAAGTATTTTTTGTGAATTAGTAAAAACAACTGCAGAAATAATAGTTAACAATTGCTGTAACTGAAATTAGTAAAAGTATAGCAATAATTATGTTTAATCTTAGAAAAGAAATGATTAATTATAATCTACCTTTGAATCTGTAAAAAAACATCTTTAATAAATGAATTAAGACTTTGATTGTGGTTATATCACATTGGTCTTTAATAATAGGGATGTAATTAGGGAAGTTAACAAACGGTGTAAATGGTGTTTATACGTAAATCTTTACAACAAAAATTCTAACCTTATAAGTTTTGACTATAGCAGAAAAGGATATAGTAATTCTTTGAATTTACTATTTCACAGGGGAAAATATTATTTGTAAAAACTAATTTATTTTTTTAAAATTGCATAATTACCACTTACAAATTTCTTGATTAAATTAATTGCTTTAATTTAAGATTAAAACTTATACAAACTTTTGTATTAACTAAAATAGTACTATTTTACAACTTATACGTACTTAGGGTCTAATTTTTAACATAAATAGTACATATAACATTTAGATGTAATAAGTTTTAATAAATAATTCTTGACTTATACATACTTGTCCTTTATAGTAAATATATAAAGAAGAAAAGTAGCTTTTGAAGCTACAGCGGATGGATATCAAGTTAACTCTAATATTTTTGATTTAAACTATGGTTTCTATGATGCATAAGGAAATGAAAAATAAACTTATAATGCTGCAGTATTTAATGTGTTGTAGCATAATAAATATAATCCTGAACGACATAAACAAAAAAAACTCAAAACTCAATTCTAAGGAAAACGGAATTGAGTTTTGTCTTCCCTGCAAAGTAAGTAATAAATTTGATTATATTTATTTTTTGTAATCTCTGAAAAGTATTTGAGGACATCAATCTTGTTGAAGTTACTAATTTAAATTAATATAGCTAAAAATGAGGTTGAAGTTTATGAAATTATTTTTTGCCAGATCATATAAATTATTCAAGCGAGTACATTTAATAATAACTGCATTAGCAATAATAACTATTGTTATACTTTTCTTGCTTAAGGGGATAGGCCTATCTCTTATGTATGGTTTTGTGACTTATATATCTTTAAGAATAATTGCTAGTTATTTGATAAATATTAAAGACAACAAAGAATTTAATAATTTGTTATCAATTCTTTATGACTCGCGTACTCCCTTTGAATTTTTAAAAGTAATTAACGCTGAAATAGATTATTCTCTTTTAGATAAAGAACAAACAACAACTCTTTTGATTCATAGAGCAAATGCCTTATCATTTTCTGGTGAATTTGATGCCGCTAATGAAATTCTAGATACCCTTGAGGCTAAACTTAATATTCAAGATAGTGATAAACTCTTGATATTAAACAATAAAGTAACTTTCTCTTTACTTGAAAAAGCTTTTGGAGAAAGAGAACTTAATGAAAATATATTTAATTATTCTATTAGAAAGTTAGAAGACTCAGATTCACCTTATATTAACAACAGTATTCAAGATCAGATAATTTATAAAATTATTAATAATATCAAACTTACTAATGTTGAAATAGATGATCTTTGGTTATTTATAAAACATAGTGGATCAACTCTTAATAAGGAAACCCTATATTATTTTGCATCTATTCATTTATTACACGAAGGTGACAGAAAGGGTGCTATAGAGGAATTGCAACAGATTAATATTGCTGGTGGAAATACAGTAGTTCAAAGAGGTGCCGCTAACTACCTTGAAGAACTTAGAGAAAATGAACAAAAATAAAAGGTACCAACTTACAGTAACTTGGTACCTTTGAATTTACAATTATAATAATATTATTAAGCGTTAGATTTTTGTTCTTCCTCATATTTCTTGTTTTTAAAATATAAAACAATATCAGTTGCCACCATAATGATATTAGGAAAATAGAAATAAAATGCTAAGTTATATGTTTGTGTTAACATTTTAGATGCTACTCCAGCGAAGTAACCTATTAAAATAAAAACCATAAACATTAAACTCTTTCCCTGAGTTGATTTTGATGTAATTGATCTACGAATTGATAAAGGCCAAGATAGACCAAAACAAATAATCATGACTGTCTCTAAAATACTAGCTAACATAATGTTGTATCTCCAATAGTTTTACACATAAAAATAAAATATAGTGACACTTTAACTATAGGATTAAATCGTGTCAAGTTAATAGATAAAGAAATATTGATAAAAAAATAATTAGTAAAATATAGAATAAACTAGCAATAATTTTAACTAGAGGAATGATTTAGAATCTTTAAAAATTAATAATTTTAACTTTAAAGTTAAAAAAAATACTTATTTAATTGAACTAAATAAGGTGGTAGTTAAAATTAAAAAATATAAGTAATTTGCAGTTTCTTTTTATAGAGAAGATTATTTATTATAGGATAATATTATTGAATTCTTATATTTCAATATTGCTGTGAGATGAGTGTTCTAGTGCTACTTTAATAACTTCAGTTACATGTTCATCATCAAATGAATAGTAAATATTTTTACCATCTCTTCTCGGTTTTACAACTTTAGCTTTTTTTAAAGTGTTCAATTGATGTGAAACAGCTGATGGACTCATATCTAAGGCTGCGCAAATTTCGCTCACACATTTTTCTCCATCGCTTAGAGTATCAATTATTTTAAATCTTGTAGGATCCCCAAGAACTTTAAAGAACAAGCAACATTTTTCGATATCTATATTATTAATACTCATTTTTCATACCTCACCTTTAGAAAATATATTAATTAAAACGACTTATAGTCAAGTTTTACTTAGTTCTTTTTCTAATATTTATTACTTATGTAATAATTATTATGCCAAAAAGACTAATTACTGATAGGTGCTTTATGATATCTTGCTTATTTCTTAAGTATAATTGTTATTATACGTATTTTGAAAAGTAGAGAAATAATATTATAATAAGTGAATTTGAAAATATATAGTTTCAAATAGCTGTTGTATGTTTTTTTTATGTATTTATTAAAAACCACAAAAATAGGCTTCTTATTCAATATTAATGAGACCTTTTATCCATATTTATATGCTAAATAAATATCTATTTATGGCACAATTTTTTGATATTGTGTTATAGTGTTGTTTGATGAATAACCAAACACCCAATTGGGGAAAACTAGATAATACAGCACATTTATTTCCTGTAATATCTACTAAGAAAACCTCTAATGTTTTTAGAGAAAGTGTTAGCTTATATGAAGAGGTAATAGCTACTCTCTTACAAGAAGCGGTGGAAAAGACTTTACAGTCTTTTCCTGGTTTTGCTGTGCACCTTAAAAGAGGTTTGTTTTGGTATTATCTTGAAGAAAATCCTAAACCATTTCCAATTGTCGCTGAAGAGGATGATTATCCTTGTAGATTAATTGATTATAAAAAAAATAATGAATATCTATTTTCTGTATCCTATTATAAAGATAGAATTAATCTTGAAACTTTTCATGCACTAGCAGATGGTGTGGGAGCAAAAGTATTCTTAAAAGCACTTATTTATAACTATTTAAACCTTTCTCATGATGAAATAAATGAAATACCTTTTGATCAAGATATCAGTCTTGAAAGAGAAGATGGTTTTCAACAATGTTATACGCCTGGAAAGATTTCTAAATCAAACTACTCAACATTAAATGCTCTACATATTAATGGACGAAAGCTATTTAATAATGGATTAAGTGTAATTGAGGGTTCTCTTAGCGTTAAAGAAATTAAGAGTTTAGCGAAGTCCCTTAATGTTAGTATCAATGTGCTATTAGTGGCGACTTATGCTTATGCAATATATTTAACAAAATATGGTAATAAAAAACCAATAGTTATATCAGTCCCAGTTGATCTTAGATTTTTTTTTAATTCATCAACAACTAAGAATTTCTTCAGTATGGCTAATGCTAATTTTATACCTACAAAAGATGATTATTCTTTTGAAGAAGTTGTAGAGATTGTAAAAAATAGTTTAATAGCACAAATAACAAAAGAGAATTTTAGAAAGACTATTAGTTATAATGTTTCAAATGAACAAGGTTCAATCGTTAAAGGAATACCCTTAGTAATAAAGAATATTGGTATTAAATATACCTATGCAAAAGCTGCAAAAGCTAGCACTACAACAATGAGTAACCTTGGGGTTATGAAATTCAAAGAACCGTATAATGAATATGTTAATAAGTTCTCAGCAATGCTTCCAATGTCTATTGGACAAAACATTAAAGCAGCAATTGCCTCACATGGTGATTTATTGAGTATTATATTTACCTCAAGCATGAGAAACTCAAAGATTCAAAAAGAATTCTTTAGAATTCTATCCCATAAATCTATAAAGATTAGGATAGTTACAAATGGAGAAAATAATGTATCATTGTAACAATTGTAAAGTAGCTGTTGATGATAAAATCTGTCCTCTTTGCCATAGTACAACAGAACCTATTGAGTGCAAAAATGATATTACTGGTTATCCTTTTGTAAAAGTTAAAATGAATAAAAAAGGTTTAGCTAAGAAAATGTATTTAGCATTAGAGGCCTTATGTGCCTTTATATTACTACTAATCAACTACAGATTTTCCCATACACTATCCTGGAGTATCGTAGGCCTTGCCTCTATTTCTCTTGGTTATATTATTATGTTGATATTTTTTAACTCTTTAGTTTCTAGCTTTTCAAAAATATCAAAATCGGGATGTGCTATTTTTGTCTATCTAGTATTTATAGATTACTTTTTTAAGATAAATACAGGTTGGAGTGTTTATTATGTGTTGCCTATTTTAATAATAGGGGAAACTGTAATGAACTTCTTCTTTACCGTAATAAATCATAGGAACTTTCAAAATTATATGATTGCTCAAATTGTTACAATTATATTAGCTTTTTTGTCCATTTCTGTAGGTTCTAATTTTTTATTAACCATAATTGCTCTTTTTTTAAGTGTTTTATTGTTTGCCTCTACACTTTTCTTTGGCGGGTTTAAAGGTATAGCTGAAATGAGAAGACGTTTTCATATAAATCCTGAAGAATAATAAAAGTATTATAATATTATTTTATCTAAATCTATGAAAAATAAACTAAAAAAATGATTTAGCCTTAATATCTGTTGTATATACAATAATAATGAACTATAAATTAATGATGTATATTAAGTTTATATATTTGATAATTACTTATTTATAGACCCTGTAACAAAATAGATAAAATCTAGTAGATTTAAATATTAAGCTATCTAATTTGATAGTATTTACTATTTTTATAGTTTTTATTATTTTTAACTCATACATATAGAATATGAATAAAGAAAATTATATTACATTCGTATTGTAGATTTATTTATATATATATATATTCTAAAAAGCTATTAAAAATATATGCTTATTAAGGAGATAATCTGATGAAGCTAGGATTAGATATTGGATCTACTACAATTAAATGTATTTTAATTGATGAAAATAAAAATATTTTATTTGAAACATATAAAAGGCACTTCTCAAAAATACAATCAACAACTATAGAATTATTTAATATGGTAAAACCTTATCTAGAAAATAATAGTGTAGAATTAGCTATCTCTGGCTCTGCCGGCATGGGAATGGCAAACAGACTTAAAATTCCCTTTGTTCAAGAAGTTTATGCAACTAGAGTAGCAGTATTAGAAAATATACCTGATACAGATGTAGTTATTGAACTGGGTGGAGAAGATGCTAAAATATTATTTTTAAAAGGCTCTTTAGAAGTTAGAATGAATGGAACCTGTGCCGGTGGTACAGGTAGTTTCATCGATCAAATGGCTAATTTACTAAATATTCCTGTTGAAAAACTAGATGACATTGCAAAGAATTATACTCAAACTTATTCAATTGCCTCTAGATGTGGTGTATATGCTAAAGGTGATGTTCAACCACTAATTAACCAAGGTGCAGAAAAGAGTGATATAGCTCGTTCTGTATTTGAATCAGTTGCAAACCAAACAGTTGGGGGACTTGCTCAAGGACGTCCAATAAAAGGTAATGTTGTTTATTTAGGAGGTCCTTTGACTTTCATGAGTCAACTGCGCGATAGTTTAGATTGTATATTAAAGTTAAAAGGTAACTGTCCTAACCATTCTCTTTATTATGTATCTTTAGGAACTGCCTATTTAGCTTCTGAGATTTTTAATCTTGATAAAGTATCAGAGGATTTAAAAATTGATGGTACTAGATGTAAATATAATGCCATTGAACCTTTATTTAATAGTGAACTAGAAATTGAAGAATTCCAAAGTAGACATGCAAAAGCTTCTTTAAAAACTACAGATCCAACCACCTACAAAGGTGATGCATATCTTGGAATAGATAGTGGTTCAACAACTATTAAACTCTGTATCATTGATAAAGAAGATAATCTTATTTATACAAAATACCAAAGTAACAATGGTGATCCAGTTGAATCAGCAAGACTATTTCTTATTGAATTTAAAGAAAACTATCCTGATATTAATATTAAAAAGAGTTGTTCTACCGGTTATGGAGAGGAGCTAATGAAAGCTGCTTTCAATATAGAATACAATGTTGTTGAAACAATGGCTCACTATAGAGCTGCAAAACACTTTGATCCTCTAACTGATTTTATTATTGATATTGGTGGACAAGATATCAAATGTTTTAAAATAGAAAA
Organism: Spirochaetaceae bacterium; assembly: GCA_016649775.1. Lineage (GTDB taxonomy): Bacteria > Spirochaetota > Spirochaetia > Sphaerochaetales > Sphaerochaetaceae > Pleomorphochaeta. The sequence goes on along the minus strand of JAENWY010000024.1, from coordinate 3,216 downwards.
CGGTGTAATTGATGATATTTTCTTAAATGAAGCTTGTAGTAGTGGTTGTGGTAGTTTTTTACAAACTTTCTTTGATGCACTAGGCTATACTCCTCAAGAAGCAACTAAATTAGCACTAACTTCCAGAGCTCCTGTTGATTTAGGAACTCGTTGTACTGTATTTATGAACTCGCTTGTTAAGCAAGCTCAAAAAGATGGTGCTAAAGTTGAAGACATCTTTGCCGGATTATCAATATCAGTTGTTAAGAATGCTCTTTATAAAGTAATTAGATGTAACAGTGCATCAGATTTAGGCGCTCACATTGTAACTCAAGGTGGTACCTTCTTAAATGATGCGGTGCTTAGATCTTTTGAACAGTTATTAGATACAAAGGTAACAAGACCCTCTCAAGCTGGAATAATGGGTGCCTTTGGATGTGCCTTATACGCCAAACACATGGATAGTGTAGAAGATATTCCCTCAACATTTATTGATTTAGACCATCTGAGAAATTTCTTCCACAAATCTGTTTCAACCTACTGTAAAGGTTGTACAAATAATTGTCACCTCACAATTAATCAATTTAGTGATGGTAGAAAGTTTACTAGTGGCAATAACTGTGAAAGATTTGTTAGACCAGAACACTTTATTGAAGATAAAGAAAATTACAACTTATATGAATTTAAAAGAAATTATATAAGAGCTCTTAAACCAATTGAAAATGCACCTCGTGGTAAAATTGGACTACCTCTAGCTCTATCAATGGTAGAATTAATGCCTTTCTATTTTAAATTCTTTAGTGAATTAGGATATGAGGTTATTAAAACAGCTTGGTCAACTAGACTAACCTTTATTAAAGGTCAGTCTCAGATCCCAAGTGATACTGCTTGCTATCCTGCAAAATTAGTACATGGTCATATTCAAGAGTTAATTGATGAAGGAATTAAAACTATAATTTATCCATCTTCTTCTTATAATATTGATGAACATAAAGGTGACAATAACTTTAACTGTCCTTTAGTTGCTTATTATCCTGAATTGATAAAGCATAATACTGAGGATATTATTAACCATAATATTACCTTTATTGATGACTTTGTATCACTTCATGATAGAAAAATGTTTGTAACTAGAATGGTTGAAATATTAAAGCAACTTGGGACATTTACAAAGAAAGAAATTAAGAAAGCTAGTGTTGCTGCTTACAAGGCATTAGAAGATTATAGCGATAGTGTAAACCTTCAAGGTGAGAAGATTATAGAAAAAGGTCGTAGCAAAAATATGCCAATTATTGTTCTTTGCGGTAGACCTTATCATATTGATCCAGAACTAAGTCATGGAATAGACAGTATGTTATTACAACTAGGTTGTGTTGTTGTTACAGAAGATTCACTATCAAAGCTTGTGCCAAAATCAAAAAGAGATGTATTGAATCAATGGACATATCATACTAGAATGTATGATGCAGCTAAGTTTGTAACAACTCAAGAAGATATGAATGTATTACAACTTGTATCTTTTGGTTGCGGTCTTGATGCTGTAACAACAGATGAGGTAAAATCAATATTAGCGGAGAAGGGTAAAATATATACCCAAGTTAAGATTGATGAAATTGCAAATCTAGGTTCAGTAAGAATTAGAGCTAGATCTTTATTAGAGGCTCTAAAGGAGGCAAAATAGAATGGCAGAAGTACCACGTGTGGAATTTACAAAAGGGATGAAAAAAACTCATACTCTACTATTACCCAATATGCTTCCAGTACATTTTAAAATGGTTAGAGAAATATTTGTTAATTTTGGATATAAAGCTGAGTTATTAACAAATGAAGGTCCCAATGTCATTTCAGAAGGATTAAAATATGTACACAACGATATGTGTTATCCTGCCCAATTAGTAATTGGACAGATGATTGATGCATTAAATAGTGGTAAATATGATAAACATAAAGTAGCATTAATAATTTCACAAACAGGTGGTGGTTGTAGAGCTAGTAACTATATTTTTCTATTAAGAAAAGCTTTAATTAAAGCACATATGGAATACATTCCAGTTGTATCTCTATCTATGGGTCTTGAAAAGAATCCTGGTTTTAACTTAACTAATAAAATGCTTTTACAAGCCTTTGCTGCTATTGCCTATGGTGATTTAATAGCGCTTCTTGCAAACCAAACTAGACCTTATGAAATTAAAAAAGGTGAAACAAACAAAATAATTGAAAAATGGACACAAATTATAGCTACTAAATTTGCAAATAATAGTGGATATATTGGTTGGGCCATGAAGAGAAATATCATCGATATTACAAAAGATTTTGATAATGTTAAAGTTAAGAAAACAGATAAAATCAAAGTTGGAATAGTTGGTGAAATTTACATTAAGTTTGCTCCACTTGGAAATAATCATTTACAAGACTTTTTAGAATCTGAAGGCTGTGAGGTCATGATTCCAGGTTTGTTAGGTTATTTCTTATATAGCATGCAGAATGCACATTATGATAAAGAATATTATGGTGGATTTAAGAGGAAATTTGAGCTACCTTTCCGTTCTGCAGTTATTACTATAGTAGAACAGATTGAATTAATGATTTACAAGAATGTAGCAGCTACTACTTCTAATTTTGTATTACCTGAAGGATTTAAACATGAAAAAACTCTTAGTAAGGGTATTATTGATCATGGTGTTAAAATGGGAGAAGGTTGGCTATTATCAGCTGAAATACTTGAGTTGAATGAATTAGGATATCCTAATGTTGTTTGTGCTCAACCATTTGGATGTCTTCCAAATCATATTGTAGCTAAGGGTGCAATTAGATCAATTAATGCTAGAGAACCTGGTATTAACATTGTTCCAATTGATTATGATCCCTCTACTGCTAGTGTAAACCAAGAAAACCGCATTAAGCTAATGCTATCAGTTGCTAAAGAACAATTAGATAAAAAGATTGAAGAGAAAGCTTCTCACAATAGAGCGCGCTCAGTTCGCTCTAATTTGAATGCTTCTGTAGCCGCAAGAACTAAATTAGATAATTGGGAATTATAATTCTCAATTGTTATTAATATATATAAGCTCTTAGATACAATTTCTAGGAGCTTTTCTATTAACACTGTCATATATTAAATTTTGAAATAATGATAGCAATAATTATATCAATAGTAATAATTTTATATTATTATATTCGATAATTCCATCTTCGCTCATTTTTTTTATTTCTCTAAATAATGATTGTCTTTGAACC
>JAENWY010000050.1 GCA_016649775.1 Spirochaetaceae bacterium | reverse complement strand
TGGAACCTATTAAGTAGACATAATAATTATTGAAACTACTTTGGAGGTATTTTTTTATAGGAAGAAAACAAAAGGTTAGCAAAAATCTAAAAATAGTAAAGGCAGCTTTTTATCGATATCAACTAAATTAGGATGTGGTAGATTTGATAAATTTAATAGCTCAAAATGCAAAAGAAATAACTAACACTAATAATAAACCAATGCTCACAACTTAAGGAATAACTGGTAAATCTTTTATGTAATAATAGTTTATCCATTGCTTTAATGTAGGATATCTATCCTCAGAAACATGCGCAATGAGTTTAAGTTGCGAACATTGATAATAAACTAATAAATTAACAATTTTGAGCTTCTATTGTGGTGATTCAAATTTTTTTTAACAATCCTTGTTTCTAAAATTTTAGCTATAAATAATGTTAAGGCAATGCTATATAATAAAAATTTATTTTTATAATTTCAAACAATCCAAATATGATTTATATTAGCAGGTTTTCTATTAAATTTATTATAATTCTGAATTCCATCAAAGTAATTTTCTCTATGATTATTATTTAAATAGTGCTATAATTACCTATATGAAAATAAATGAAGTAATTAATATAATTTCAGGTACAATTGTATGTGGAAAAAATCATCTTGATATGGATGTAAAATATGGTTTTGCTAGCGATATGATGAGTGATGTACTCACACTTCTTGAGAATGATATATTATTAATAACAGGTCTTTCTAATTCACAGACGATTAGAACAGCAGAAATGAGTGATATAAAAAATATAATTATAGGTCGTAATAAACAAGTTACCGGAGATATGATTAAATTAGCTAATGATGCAGATATTGCAATTATTATAAGTCCTTTTTCTTTATTTAAAATCAGCGGTATTCTTTATAATGGAGACTTAAATTCTATATATTAATATACTAATTATCTATAATATATAAACGGAAAAGTTCTTACACTTTTCCGTTTACTTTTTTAACAATATAGAAATATTATAAAGGTAAAGATATAGCTTGAACTCCTTCAAATAGAAGTTTTAACCTATCTTTTTCCAGAGCTGAGGGATCTGCGAAAATTACAGAAGAAACTCTATCACTTGCGTTTAAAGCTTTTGCTACTCTCTTTATTTCATTATCATCAACCTTAAGAATAAATTCTCTAGCTTTTTCTCTAACATCATTATTAATTTTAAATAAAATTCTTCTAAAATCAATAATTGCTGTAGTTGAAGGACCATATGGTTTTAAATCATTTGCAACATTACTGATGATTGCATCAGCTATTTTATCTTCACTAATATCATTCTCAGAGTATTTCTTTAAGCCCCGTTTAAAAGCTTCAAAAGTTGATGCTAAATTAGGATCACTAGCTGATATAAATACAAATAGTTTTTCAAGACTATCTAAATTACAATCAACACCATAAGCTCCACCACGAACTCTAATATCATTCCAAAGGTCATTTCCTGACAATATAGAAGCTAATACTCTTTCGGCGGCATTATCACTAGTTCCTAAAGCACTAGCTGGAATTACATAACTAGTATGATTTACAGAAGCAGGCACTACATAAGCTGCCTTACTATCAAAAGGACCATCTATTAATTGATAATTAATAGTATTTTTTACAATTATTTCTTTTAAAGGAAATACTTTTAAAAACGTATGAACTTCTTCTAATGCTTGTTTCATTTCACTCTTTTCACAAGTAATATGAACTTCAAATCGTCTTCTATTATTAAGCTTTTCTTGCATTGCTTTTAATTCAAGAGCAAGAGAGCCAATATCTTCTCGTTTTATTGAGTTTAAAAATAACCATTGAGACACACCCACTGTATCTTCCATGACTTTACCATTTTCACTAAAAGGACTAGAGGCAGCTAAAGTTGCAAATCTATAACCATAATTAGATGCTACAGATTTATAAATTTCTTTAAAGCTAATTACTGATTCCCATATATCTTTATAGTCATCAACATGAGCATTCAAAATAATATTATAAGTTAATTTAAGAGCTGCTGATACATCAGCTTCTAACATTTTGACTCTTCCTAAGAAGCAATTAACTCTATCACCATTAAGATCTGAGCCACCTTCAAGTATTAAGTTAAAGCCGCCAGTATTATTCATAATCTCAGTCATGACTTTTGTACTGTCCATATCGTCAACACCACATCTTTCTAAAATTTTAGTATAAAGAGGTAATAATAATAATTCCCTTTGGCTAAAATCTTCTACATGTATGGCATAGTCAAAATAAACAATCTTATTAGTTTCCATGATTGCTTTCCAAACAGGTACTTTAAGATCCGTAATTCCTGTATGTTCAATATTTCTGATTGATTTAGGGAGATCATCAATACTAAGTTTTGGAATAGTATTTACACTTTCCTCACTATCTCCAAGATGTTGGAATTCTTCATAAGCCAAGGTTTTAACGTTTAATTTAGAACGTTGTTCTTCATTAAGTGTATCTGTTCTTTCTCTTAATTTTTTTGCAAGTTTCTCTTGATATTCATCAACACTCTTATGATTTGGTTCTGCAGTTAATAATAATCTATGAGAATTATTAATTAGATTTTTCGTTATCCAAGTTGAAAGATAAGAAGTGTCATCTTCCATTTTATGTTTTAATAAATCAACACTTTTACTATATTCAATTGTTGAAGCGGGAGTTTTACCTCTTAGCCAACCTCTCATAGCTCTTGTTAAAGCACTATAACCTACAGGCCCTCTATCAGGTTTTTCTTGAATTTGGAAAGTAATTCTTTTTAAAGTAGCTTTAACTAGTTCTTCATCAAAACCTGAAGTAGCTATTTCTTTAAGACTATCCATTAAGAACTTCTCAACATTAGTGCTAGAAAAACCCTCTTTAACTCCGCTAAAAGCGATAATTAAAGGCATTAGATTATAATCACTTGATACACCACTAACATTAGAAACTTCTTCACCAATATCACTATTAAGCATTTTCTTATATAGAGGACAACCTGTAGAACCAAGTAACAATTCATAAATAAAGGCAAGTGTTATTACCTCAAGTGAATTACTTGAATCAGTTGTAGCAAATGATAAAGCTACAGTTCTTTTAGCATTTTCATCACTACTTGGAATACTAATTGTTGTATGTCTTGGTTCATCCCATCTGTCTGCAGTAAGTTTAGAAGGAGTTATTTTTAATTTTGCATATGATTTTAAATATTCTTTATCAATTAATTTTAGATATTTAGATACATTTAAATCACCATACAAGAATAATTTACAGTTTGAAGGGTGATAATATTGATCATAAAAGGCTTTAAATTTTGTAAAATTCAAATCTAATATATCAAGAGGTTCCCCTCCAGAATTATAACTATAAGGAGTATCAGGAAATAGTAATCTAAAACAACTTAGATTTGTTTGATAATCAGCATCATTTCTATCACCTAACATTTCATTAAAAACAACACCCTTATAGGCAAAATTTCCCTCTTCATCAAGAGTTAATCTAATACCTTCTTGCATGAAAGTCTCTTCTCTTAGAAGAGGTGAAAAAACAGCGTCACTATAAACACTGAAGATATTATCAAAATCTTTTTCTAAAGGACTTGCTGCAGGATACAAGGTCTTTGTTGGAAAAGTCATAGCATTCATAAAGGTATTTGCGCTACCTTTTTGGAGGGCAATGAAAGGATCTCTTAAAGGATACTTTTTTGAGCCAGCTAATACACTGTGTTCAATAATATGGGCTACGCCTGAATTATTGCTTGGAATTGTATTAAATATATAAGAAAAGAATAATTCTTTATCATCGTTTTCTACATGGTATACTTCCATGCCAGTAGCAATATGCTTAAATAAATAGCCTATTCCTAAGTATTCACTAAGCTTATTTATTTCTACTAAAGTAAAGCCGTTAATTTCATCACCTGTTGATAATCTTTGATTTGACATCAAATCCTCCTGTACCACCTAATATAATCAAATAAATAAGTATTGACTATCACTCAAGCACAAATTGTCTTTATTATTATTTCATTCTACAACACATTAAAGTTTTCTACAAACCCAATTACTAATGTTACTTGCTAATTTCGCTATATTAGCATAATCTAGTACAATGAGTATAGCATACAATATAAATGATAAACCACTTCTTTTCTGTCATAGAGGTTATCATAAAGAAGCACCAGAAAATAGCCTAGCTGCTTTTGAACAAGTTTTAGAAAAGGGCTTTAAAGCGATTGAAACAGATATTCATATTTGTAAAAGTGGTGAATTAGTAATAATGCACGATTTTAACTTAAAGAGAATGACAGGGATTGATAAAGATATAAGAGAATTAACTCTTGATCAAATTAAAGAACTCAACATCCTTGTTGATAGTGAATCTAAATTTAAAAACCAAAAAATACCTACACTTAGAGAAGTTTTTGAGCTATGTAAAAAAGATGTCGTCTATGATTTAGAACTAAAAAGTAATACTATAGAAAATATACGAATTGCAAAAAGTACCTGGCATTTAATTCAAGAATATAATATGGAATTCAACGTTATTGTTAGTTCCTTTAACCCTTTGGCTATTAGAAGTTTTGAAGCTATATCTAATAATGGGCTTCAAAGTGCTATTATTTATAGTGAAGGCGAAGGTGTACCATTTCCTTTAAAACATGGGCTTGGTGCTTTATTATGCAACTGTACTATTTTAAAACCTGAATATACCCAACTAACACCAAAAGCCGCTAGAAAAGCGCGAGAACATAACTACAAATTTCTTCCCTGGTGTGTAGATACTATTGAGGATGCTAAAAATTTAATTAATTATGATATTATAGGAATGATTAGTAATCGAGTTGATATCATATCAAAAACAGGATTGTTTTATTAAAAGTTTTCTTTTATTAAAAAGATACTTTTTAATGCAAATCTATCAAAAACTTCATTAATAGCACTTTCCATATCATCACCATTTGCAACACATTCAAAAGGTTCACTATTATAGATAATCATATCTTTAGATAAATCATTAACTTCCACAGAACCGGCTGTTCTTACAACAGCTTTAAAGCCAGGAACTTTATCAGTTATCTCATTTCTGATAACAATTTGATAATCATAGGTGCTCTTATTATCTATTGTATTATCATCTAAGGTTATAGTACCTCCTAATGATTCTAAAGCATCTACTATTCTATTTACACTTCTAGGTATTAATGGAATTTGATTTAAATCATTTTCTAACACCTTTAATTTAATTGATTTATTTGCAAAAAAATCATTACTTTTATAACTAATCACATAGCACTTATTATTCTTTTCAAGAATAGAAGCAGTATCAGAATAGCCACTATTTCTTAATTTAGTTAAATTTTCATCTATATCAACTTCAATTAACAATACTCCTTTTTTATAAATAGAATTATTCCTAGGAACAAACTTAAATGAGGTTAATTTAGATGGAATATTAATTTTTTCAACATCTAAATAAGGGTTAGATGATGGATTATAAGAAGAATAACTAATCTTAATATTTGAATCTAAAATAATTGGAGGGAAAAGTCCAACTTTACGAGCTACACTAATACTACAATTTAAGTTATTTTGATCAAAATCAGCAACTGAAATAGTCATATTTCTTACTAATTTCAAAAGACGATTCATTAAATTAGTACTACTATTAGTTTCAGAAGAACTAATATTACTGTTTCTACTGAGTATATACGCATCTACTAAATTATCAAAACTCTTAAGGTCTTTATTATTTCTATAATTTTCATTTGATTGATTTATTAATTTTAATAAAGTAGCTTTTGTAGTACTTATTAAATTTAATCTTGTTGCTGTAGCATTACTAACTTTTGCCTTTGAGGCTGTAAATAAGAAATATCCCTTATATGAATTATCACCATTATCAATAATATATCTCTTAGAATTATTAACATTGAAATCAGGAATATTCAAAGTATTAATTAAAGAATCTAAATATTCATCAGATTTAGCTTCAAGAGATAGATTAATTACAAATCTTGTAACAAAGATATTACAAGCAGAGGTGTATAGCTCTTGTTCATCTGAACCACTTACAACAATAACATAATTTAATATCGAGGGTGAATCCGACACACCATTAATCCAATATGGACTTCGACTAACATAATTCATATTATTTGTAGAAGTACATGAAGAAAATAACACAAAAGTTGCAAATAATAATGCTAAGAGTTTTTTATATTTCATTTACTTTCTTTCCTATTTATTATATTAGTATTGATATTTTATACCCAACATTCAAGCTTGAAGTTGCACTATCATCAAATAAAAGTGTATTATTTTCTACATATATTTCAAAATTATATTTACTCAAGAAATAAAAATAATATCCAATACTGTATTTTGAATTTAATCTAAATTTATTTTGATAATTTGTCCCACCAAAAGAACTAATTCTTATACCCGAGTTCTTAAACAAACTTTCTGAATTAAAAATTAAAGATAAGGGTAAATCCATTACTAAACCAATATCAAAAGTTCCTGCCATAACATTAGAATCATAAGAGAATCCACCACTAATAGAAAAATTCGCTTTATTCAAAAAAGGAAGAAAGCTATGAAGCAAAGTATAGTTAATAGATCCATATATATTATCATTAATATAATCATAGGAAGAACTAACTGAAAGCATTCCCCTTGGAGCTTTCTCTAAATTTAAGGCAGGTGTTAATCCATCATTATATAAAATATTCAAAGAAGCATTATTCTCAAATCTTGAGTTAATACTAGCTAAACCAATTTTATCTCCCTTTTCATTCTTAATATAATAATAGGTACCTAAAGAAGGAGGATTATCTTTATTAAAAGCAAATGAAGATAAAGAGGGATCATAATAATTTAAGTTTAAATTAATTTTATCTCCAAATAAATCAGCAGCATCATATTTATAAGAATCATATACCTTATTCTTTAAACTCTCTAACATGGCGATTTTACTAGCGCAATCTAGCGTGTAGATATTGAATTTTAACTCTTTATCTATATATTTAGAATCAAAAGAAAGAGAGAGATTATGTTTATTTTCCTCATAGGATAAAGTATCAATATTAATTATTAATAGATCTTCTTTATCATCATTAATTTCAATTCTACTAGAAAGAGCAAGTGCTAAAGCAGCTTTCACACTATTTTTTATATCATTTTCAATAGTAACTGGAATATTATAATTTATATTAATTGAAGTTGCAAAAATAGAAATTGAACTAAATATTATAGCATAAAGTGTGAAAAGCTTTTTAAACATTATTTTTCTGCACCAATTTTTATTATTTCAACAAGTAAATTGGTTGAATCAACCATTGCAGGTAAAGCAGCCCATTCACTTAATGAGTGGAAATTATGACCACCTGTAAAAAGATTTGGACAAGGAATGCCACTTTCATTTGCCATTCTAGCACCATCTGTTCCACCACGAATAATAGAATCAAATAAAGGAAGTCCCAATCTTTTCCCAGCTTCGAAAATACTATCAATTACCTTAGGACTTTTATTGGAAACCTCAACCATATTGTAATATTGATTTCTTATAGCTACTTTAACCTCTGCACCAGGATAAAGAACTTCAAGAGTTGAACCTAAAGTTACTAATACCTTTTCACGTCTCTTTAATTGTTCTAAATCAAAGTCTCTCATAAATACGCCAAGAGTTGCTTTTTCCAAGCTACCTTCCATTGAAAGAGGACAATAGAAGCCAAATCTACCATCTGTTGCTTCAGGACTTTCTGCTTGAGGAATACTTGAAATATATTTACCAACTAAAGTTAAAGCATTTACTAATCTACCTCTAGCATCACCTGTGTGATAAGATTTACCAGTAAAAGTAATATCAGCATGAGAGGCATTGAAGCATTCTTTCTCAATTTCATAGCGAGTTCCACCATCAACTGTAAAGCAATATTTGCAATGTAATTTATCATATAAGAAAACATCCATACCACAACCTGTTTCTTCATCACAAGTAAAGATAATTTCAATTTCTCCATGTTTAATACTATTATCATTAATTAATAGTTTTATAGCACTCATTATTTCACTAACACCAGCTTTATCATCTGCACCTAATAGAGTTGTTCCATCACTTGTTATTAAAGTTTGGCCAATATATTGTTTTAATTGTTCATTATCTTTTTCTTTTATTACTAACCCACTTTTAAGAGTAATATCACCACCTTCGTAAAATTCAATTACTTGTGGTTTTACACCATTACCTTTTACGGCATCTGCTGTATCTACATGAGCCATTAAACCTATGCATGGAACATTCTCTACATTAGAAGGTAAATGAGCTATTAAAATCCCATGTTCATCAACTTCTATATCTTTCAAACCAAGTTCTATTAATTCATTTTCTAACATGTGAATTAAATCCAATTGAATTATTGTAGAGGGGTGCATTTCATTGACTGTATTGGGGTTACTCTGAGTATCAACAGCGGCATATCTTAAAAAACGCGTTTTGAGATCTTCAGCAAGAATTTTGTTATCCATTTTATAAATTATTAAGCATAAATTGCTTAATTCTCCTATAAGTATAAATTAGAGGATGACTCCTCTGGTTTTATTATTTCACAAAGGAGTCATCCACTCAAGGCTAGACACTAAAATTATACTTTTTAAGTAGTGGCTTTACCATATCAATAACTTTATATAAGGAGAAAACACAAATCATTATCCCTGTAACTACAGGTGATCTTTGAGTTGTTCTTCCAACTGTTATCATTGAAGCAGCTAAAGCATAACTAACTTGTGGCTCTATTGATACCTCTTCAATCCATTGGCTAAATGATTCATCAATATTTCCACCATATTTATAATATTGATAAAGGCTCATTATTGAAACAGAAAGAACTCCAGTAGCCACAGATACAGCTGCCGCAGCTGATATTTTGCCCCAGAACATTGTATGTGGCATAAAGGCATATACCAAACCAGCAATAAATAAAACACAGGATCTAGTAATTAATTTTCTTAAATCTTTTTGAAATGCTAATTGTTGACTTGGAGGAATAGCTCTACCTAAATCCTCATATTCTAATTCCAAAGCTCTCTTAGTTTCATTAATTCTATCATCTAAAGTATTAACTTCTTCTTCAGGTAATAAGTTTTTAGCTTCTGCTACAAAATAATCAAGATTATCTTCTCCCTCATAGACAGCATCATATGAAAATTCAAGATATTGATGGCCCATTTCTTCTGTTAATGCACCATTTACTACTTTTATTCCTGTGATATCATCAACACCAATAGCAGCTCTTTCTAAATCATCTTTTTCTATATAAGGTGATACTATCTCCAATTGTTCATCAATTACTTTAGCTACACTATCCATTAATGTCTCATCGTCAATTTTTGGCTTTATTTTTTCTGACCAGGCCAAATTACAACCAATTAGAGAAAGAACTAATGCACTAACTACAAAATACTGTATTAATATATACAATTTTGTTTTTTTCATCTCATGCTCCTTAATATTTATTTATGATAAAAATCATTATTTTAAAAATCACATATTTTATAACTAAGAAGAAATTGAAATCTAAGAAAAGGATAGCCACCTAAGCTATTACTTAATTCTGAAACAGTTTCATCATATACCCCATTGGGATTAATAAAAATTAGAGCCGGTTCTAAAGCGAACCTATTGATATAAAAAGTATATCCAAATCCTAATTGGTTTAAAAAATTCAAGCGATTTAAGGGAGCATCATTGCCAAAGACATAGGCAATATCAAATAGAGAAAATGAAAAAAATAGACCATTATTAAAAGGACTGTAATCAAGATTTAAGGTAGAACCAAAAGAAATAGAATCATAACTAGAATCTTTAGGAATAACCAGATTCAAGTCAAGTTCTAAATCTAAACCTGGAACAACATTGATTCTAGGCACAATTTGATTATAGATTGTATTATTAACGAAAGGATCTAAATATCCTAAATCAAGACCAATAAAAAGAGAAGAAGATTTTTCTTCTGCAGAAATACTAAAAATACTTATTAGGGTAATTAATAATACAGCTATTTTTTTTCTCATTTTTTTTCTCCCTCTTAAACACTAAGAGGGAAACGGCGAAAAAGAAATACTAAAAAAGACCTACTATAAACATGGTAGGTAAAGAAAAAAAATGTTATTCTTCATCAAATTCAAGACCAACAGATGAAATAAAAGCACCTTGATCTTTTTCTTTAATTGAGGAAGAAAATTGAATATCACCTCGATTAAAAGTGGATATTACAAATCCTTTTTTATTTGATGAAACTTTTTGGAAATTGATACTTTCAATTTGTGATAATTCTTCACTCCATTTTAATTCGATACCTTTTTTTCCTATTCCATAAAGAAGAACCATTGAGTTATAAACTACAAGACGACCATAAATAAACGAGCCTTCTTCCTTTTCAGGAACTAAAGAACAATAAATAGAATAAAAATCTTTATTCTTTAATAATTTTGAAATCTTTTTCTTACTTACATAAAATTGAAGATAGATATAATAAGCAGTTACTACAAAAAGAGCTATAAAAATTAACCAATAATTTAACACGCCTACAGTTGCTCTAGGAACAAATACCAATACAGCAAAAATGGCTACAATTATAATTCTTAATATTACTATCACATTTATCTCCTGTTAATAAGGCTAAAATATCATAAAGAGCGTTGCTTATACAACTCTCTAAAAGTGCCTTAGCATAACTATATATTAAGTACATCAATTAAACATCTCAACAGCCGCGAGTTTTCCTAGACTAAGCTAGATTATTTCTAATTATAGAGAAAATTTAAAATCTATAAAAAAAGATTCAGAAAATTTGATTCAAATCTTGTTATTTATGAAATATACAGATTAATAGCTTATAAACGTATATTTTTCAATATTTCTAAGGGGTTTCCTAGATCTTCGTTGGTATTGAAACCCCTTTTAATTATTTTCTTTATATCAAAAGCCCCTGGTTTGCTCACTGTTTATAGGACTACTATAAGGGTGTAACCACTTTGTTGTTTTTAATCCAAGTTTATGTGCTTTTAATGCTAGTAGCTGCAACCTGCCTTTAGAGACTTATCCTATAAAAGTATT